>CAKURN010000112.1 GCA_934675695.1 uncultured Candidatus Melainabacteria bacterium
ATTCTACAGATAAAAAACTGGCCAAAACTTCTTATGATTTTATTTTTGATATCAAAAAAGCATTAATGATAAATGACACTAAAACTAAAAAAGAAAATTCTCTAGGTTTCTATCCTGATAAAGCTGACACTATCTGGAAATCAGCAGACATAGGTAACGATACTGTTGTATTGTATGACAACAAAACGAAACAATCTGTAAAACACCTGATGGATACGTTTTCTCATACAATAGAAAATCCAAAAAACAAATACAAAAATCTAAACCCTGAAAATGTCAAAATAATAAATCTAAACTCTCTTGCAGATTTCAATATTCTAGCTAAAATCTCTCAAGACGAAACTAAAGAAAATAGAAAAACAGACAAAGTAACGATAATCACCGGTGATTTGAGTAACATAATAACAAACAGTGTGACAGATACACAAGGAAATGCAATAAACCTTTCTATGCAAGACATAAGTATGCTCTACAATGTAAATTCTAAAGGCGAAAAAAATCCTTATGTCAGATATATTTTCACAATGGATTCAGAAACATATTATGTAAATTCAAAACCCGAATACCCTATTTCAAATATTTTGAACGGATATGCTACTCAAACACTTCATTCTATTACAGCAAACGACACAAAAGAACATTTGACGACTGATGAAGGTATTAGTTCTTTAGAAAGTAAATTCAACAAAAAAATAGACAAAAACGCAGTTTCAAAAGCAATTGAACTTACAAGCGACGAAAAAGGCGAATATCCTGATAAAGTATTGAATTTGTTGAATAAAGTTTCAAAATATTTTGTAAAAGAAGACAAAATCACAGAAGAACAAGTAATTTCATTTGTCCTTGAAATGCAAAAACTTACAGAAACATCAAACAATGAAGAAAATGTTGATATCGTATACGAAACAGGAAAAACACTAGATGACATTGTCGGTTCACAAATGACAAAAGAAACCGCTCAAGCTATCGCTAATGAAATAAAAAACAATCCAAAAACAAAAGGTTATTTGATTTATCAAGCATACGGCGCAAAAGACGGCGGCGGTAGAAGAAACACCGCAGAAGCAATAGCGGGCGAAGCCGAAATTCCTATGATTTCAATAAATGCAAAAGAATTTTTGATAAAAGATTTGTCATCTTTATATCAAGACCCAAATTTGGCAGAGCTTAAAATAAAAACATTGATCACCAAAATAAAAGCACAAGCAAAAACCAACCCAAACAAAACTGCTATGGTGTTTATCGAAAATTTCGACAACTTTGCAACAGACCCATACAAAGGCTTCTATCCTTCAAACTATGAACAAAAAGCTTTTTCGCAATTGCTTACAGAAATGGAAAAAGCGAAAAAAGAAAACAACGTAAATCTGGTCGTTATGGGTTCTGTAAATAATAGAGAAGTAATAGACAACAACATCTTAAAACCCGGAAAATTCATAGATGAAATTGTGATTTATCCTCCACAAGACAACGAAGAAAGAAAAGAAGTCCTTGATTATTATATTAAAAAAGACAACATAAACATAAATGGCAACAAACAAGAACAACTGGACACAATAAACCATGCAGCAACTATGGCTTCCGGTTTTAGAGTTACAGACATTATGTATATGTTAGAAAGTGCAAACAATATTGCAAAAGAAAGAGGCAAAGACTCAGTAGACAAATCTGATTTTACGGAAGCATATTTAAGAATACAATTCGGAAGACCAAATAAGTCTTTTGTTTCAGAACACAGAAAGAAAATTGTAACATCTCACGAAATCGGGCACGCTCTTACTTTACAAACTATGTATAATATAGCTAAAAAACAAAATCCTTGGTGTTTGCCTGATAAAGTAAACTTCATAACACTTGATGCAAGAGGATATTATGGCGGTGCAATGTATCCGATGGACGGCGGCAATGACGAATACAGTTTTGAAAAAATCATATCTGACATAATCTGTGATTACGGCGGACATTCTGCGGAAAAAACCCTATATGACTACACCGGCTCTTGGGGAATTACTGCAGATATGGAAATGGCTAGAAACTGGGCAGAATCTGCTGTTGTTGATATGGGAATGGGTGCAAAAACAGGCGTTCGCCACATAAATAGAGATGCACTCGGAAAACTGGATATTTCAGAAAGACAAAAACAAATAATAGAAGCCGATGAAGAACTTATGTTATCAGGAGCAGAAAAAATTTCTGATAAAATCGTATCTGAATACAAAGGTTTTATTGAAGAATTAACCGAAAAATACTACCAAAAAGTAGGCAGCGGCGATTGTATCATCACTTCAGAAGAATTTACTCGTGAATTAGAAGATTGGAAAAATAGACAATCTAAAGAAAAACAACAAGAGTTGGCATTTTTAGATGAAAAGATTGCAACTTCTGTTAAAAAACTAAAACATGGAGAAAATGTAGAAATATAATACATTATTAAGAAATGATAGTATGAAATTATAAACTTTTAAGGCAGAAGATAAAAACTTCTGTCTTTTTAGTGCAAAAAAAATTTGTTTTTGTTATGATTTTTTTATGCATAACGTTATACATTTTGAGGAGTTAAATTCAACAAGCGTTTATTCTCATCAACATTTGATGGAATTAAATGATTTTGATGTTGTGTCAGCAGACTTGCAGACTTTAGGACATGGACAATTTGATAGAAAATGGTATTCATCTTCAAAAAACGGCGGCAATATCTATATTTCTATTATTTTAAAACCTCAAAACATTTCACATTTGAACGAATTAACCAGATACGTTGCACTCATTGGTGCAAACACATTAAAAGAATACGGTTTAAAACCGACTTTTAAATATCCTAACGATATTTTGATTGATGGAAAGAAAATTGCCGGTTTTTTGGCAGAGAGTGAGTTTTTGGGACACAATTTAAAAGGCGTTGTTGTCGGTTGCGGAATTAATTTGAATTTAGAAAAAGAAGAACTAAAAAACATAAACATTCCTGCAACTTCTATTTTTAACGAAACCAAAAAACAAATCGACAAAAACGAGTTTTTAAACAAATTTTTAGACAATTTTAAAAAAGACTATGAAGAATTTTTGATTAATGGAATAAAAGGAGAAATACTATGTTAATGCAAAACATTATTCAAAGTGCAACAGAAGGGGCCGTTGTTATGGTCGTCGGAATGGGAATTGTATTTTCATTTTTAACAGTTCTTGTTTTCGGCATTATGACTATGGCACGTGGCGTTGCACGCATTGAAAAAATTTGGCCATCACCTGTTGAAGAAGTTAAAACTTCTAAAAAACAAAAAACAACAGATGATAGCGAAATTGCTCTTGCAATAGCAGTCGCAATGGCAGCGTAATAATTAAAGTTAATTTCTAACAACAATCAACAAGAATAACAAATAAAAGAGGAAAATAAAAAATGGCAAAAAAACAAATCAAAGTTATGGATACGTCGTTTCGTGACGGTTTTCAATCAATTTATGGGGCAAAAGTTTTAGTAGAAGATTTCATTCCTGCTTTGCAAGCAGCAGTTGATGCAGGACTAAAACACTTTGAAACAGCAGGTGGTGCAAGATTCCAAGCTCCAATCTTTTTCTGTAACGAAAACGGTTTTGAAACAATGGACAAAATCAGAGCTGCAGTTGGCCCTGATGTAGTTCTTCAATCTTTAGCACGTGGTGTTAATGTTGTAGGTTTAAATTCTCAACCTCGTGACATTATCGACTTGCACGCAAAAATGTTTGCAAAACATGGTGTTAATGTTGTAAGAAACTTTGACGCTTTAAACGATGTTAACAATTTGGTTGATTCAGCTAATTCAATCAAAAAACATGGTATGAACCACGAAGTTACAATCACAATGATGGAACTTCCTTATGGTTGCGAAGGTGCTCATGACGTTGCTTTTTATGAAAAAGTTTTAAGAAATATTTTAGATTCAGGTCTTCCATTTGATTCTTTAGCATTTAAAGATGCTTCAGGTACTTCTAATCCTAGAAAAGTATATGCAACAGTAAAAATGGCTCGTGAAATCTTAGGACCTGATGCACATATTCGCTTCCACTCTCATGAAACAGCAGGAACAGGTTTGGCTGCTTATTTAGCTGCATTAGAAGGTGGAGCTGATGGTATCGACCTTGCTATGAAACCTGTTTCAGGCGGAACCGGACAACCGGATATTATTTCTATGTGGCATGCTCTAAAAGGTACAGACTTCGACCTTGGTTTAGACATCAAAAAAATCATGGAAACAGAAGAAATCTTCAAAGAATGCATGAAAGATTACCCAATTTCTCCAATTTCTTTAGCAGTTAACCCAATTCTTATCCAAGCTCCACTACCGGGGGGTGCTACAGCTACAACTGTTAACCAATTGAAAGATATGGGTATGTTAGATAAATTCCCAAAACTTATTGCAAATATGAAAGAAGTTGTTGAACGTGGCGGTTATGCAACATCTGTTACACCTGTTTCACAATTCTATGCTCAACAATCATTCTTGAATGCAATTTCTGAAAAACCTTGGGATCAAGCAAACCCGGGATATGCAAAAATGCTTTTAGGTTACTTTGGAAAAACTCCGGTAGAACCAGATCCAGAATTGGTTAAATGGGCAGAAGAAAAAACCGGTCTAAAACCAACAACAGAAAAAGTTGTTGATATCAACGAAAAAGACCCTGAAAAAGGTGTAGAAGCAGCTAAAAAACGTTTAGAAGAAGCTGGTCTTCCTACAACTGATGAAAATATCTTCATTTCAGCAGCTTGTAAAGATGGAAACGTTGACAAAGGGATTCAATTCTTACTTGGAAAAGGTAGTGTTTCTGTTAACAAAACTAAAGCAGACGCTCCAAAAGCAGCTGCAGCTTCATCAAACGGCGAATATACAGTTACTGTTAACGGCAAAAAATATGCAATTAAATTAGATGGTGCTAAAGCTACTGTTAACGGAAAAACTTATGACACTTCAATAAAAGCCGGTATCGAACAAAAATCAACTTCAACAAGCGGTGAAGGTGAAGAAATAAAATCTGCACTACCAGGAAACGTTCTTCGTATAGAAGTTGCTGAAGGTGACGAAGTTGCTGAAGGCGATGTATTGTTGGTTATCGAAGCAATGAAAATGGAAACAGAAATCAAATCACCAAAAGCAGGTAAAGTTCTTTCTATCGAAGTTTCTGAAGGTGATACTGTTGCAAACGGACAAACAATGGTAGTAATAGGTTAATTGACGGTTATTTAGAAAGGTTATAATTATGACAGTAAATATTCAAGACGCATTAACTAACCTTTGGAATTCAACCGGTATTGTAAACTTTGTACTACCGGCTGATCCAAATATCGAAAGTTGCGTTGAACAATTCATGCACATGTACGGACAAATTATAATGGTATTTATTTGTTTGTTCTTGTTATGGTTAGGTATCAAAAAACAATTTGAACCACTACTTTTGGTTCCAATTGCATTTGGCGGCTTGATTGCAAACTTCCCTTGCGATCATAGTTTCCAAGAATTTGTATACAAAGTTGGTATC
>CAKURN010000113.1 GCA_934675695.1 uncultured Candidatus Melainabacteria bacterium
GGGCTATCATGTAGCTTGTTATTACCCAGTTCGCTTCATCACGAGTAGAGCCAAATTGCCCTGCCATATAAGGTATTGCAACATTAACAGATGATGTTGCAAGCATAGAAAATACCGTCGGCAACATTATTGATAATGTAATTAACCACAATGGAATGTTTAGTTTTTCGTATATAGTTTTTGGTTGCATAGTAGTTATTTAATGCGTACTTTTGGTACAACACTCATGCCTGGAACTATGTTGTAGTTTGAAATGTCTTCTGTAAATACAATTTTAACAGGAATTCTTTGTACAACTTTTACATAAGAACCAACTGCGTTTTCAGGTGGGAATAGGCTGGCTTTTGCACCTGAAGCCTTTTGTATAGAATCAACTTTTCCCATAAAAGATTTTCTTCCATGGGTGTCTATTTTGATGATTACTTTTTGTCCCGGTTTCATATTTGCAATTTGTGTTTCTTTAAAGTTTGCAATTACATAAAAATCATTAGGAACAATAGACAATATAGGGTGAGCTGTTTGAATATAGTTTCCTACTTCTACATTTTTGTTTGTAATAGTGCCGTCGATTGGTGCTATTAGTGTTGTATAAGACAAATTTAATTTTGCTTGTTCAACTTCCATCAAAAGTCTTTTTATTTCAGAATTTTGCGAATTTTTTTTAGCGATTGTTGATTTTAGAGAATTTGCTGCAGCTTTCAAGTTGTTTTGTGCAGAATTGTAGTTTGCTTTTGCAACTTCTAAGTTTTTTGTTGCATTATCTAAATCTTGTTTTGTAACAGAACCGTCTTGGAATGCGTTTTTGTATCTGATGTAGTCTGAATTTGCGTATTCAAGTTTTGATTTTGCACTTTCTATGTTGTTTTTGTCGCCTGAAACAATCGCACTCATTTTTTCAATGTCGCTTGATGATATATTCAATTCTTGTCTTGCTTTTTCAAGTTTTGCTTGTGCATTTTCTAGTGCGATTTCATAGTCTTTTGGGTCGATTTGGGCAATGATTTCGCCTTTTTTAACCGGAGTATTATCGTTTACATTTAATTCTATTATTTCGCCTGAAACTTTTGGTGACAAATAAGTCAAATGTGCTTCAACAAAAGCGTCATCTGTCGATTGATAAAAAGTCGAATAAACAATCCCAAAAATCCCTAAAAATACAAAAATAACAGCGGTAATAACAGGTATTATTACTCTTTTCTTTTGATAAGGTTTTCTTTTTTCTAAGACTTTTTTTCTGGCTTCTTTGTAGTATGTTGAATTTTTGTCTTTGTTGTCTTTCATATTGTTTCCTTTTAAGTTTTCAATTTTATATTTTGAGAAATATTAGTTTTAATTTTGTTTAATATATTAAAGCATAAATTTAGCTCTTGTTCATCGATATTTTTTAAATAACTGTTTCTGACGTTGTTTATTATTGGATAAATTTCGTTTCTTGTTTTTAGCCCTTTTTCAGTTAATTTTATTCTGTTTATTTGTCTGCCGTTAGAATCTTTTGTGCGAACGATTAAGTTTTTTTCTTCTAAAATATTAATGAGTCTGGCGACATTGGGTCTGTCTTTTCCTATTAATTCTCCTATTTGTCTTTGATAAATCGAAGTATTTTTAAAAACCGTATCTAATATCACAAACTGTTCAGGTGTGATTTCAAAATTGTATTCATTAAAACATCTTAATGTCAAAACTTTAACTAATTTTGAAGTTGAAACTATTTCGTTTGGAAGATTTGTTTTTGATGAATTATTTGTCATGGTTTACAAAAAAATTTCTTTTGATACAATTTTTATGTTATCATAATAACATAAAAAACAAAAATCTGTCATTAACAACAAAAAAATGAAAAAAATTTTAACAATCATATTATTACAGTTTTTCTTTTGTGCCGTTGGGGCTTTTGCAACGGACAGTAACGACTATGTTGATTTTGGCTTTTGGAAAAAATTCAACGACGAAATTTTAGTAAACAATATCCAAAAATCTGTCGAAAACAATGTAGATTTAAAAATTGCCGTCTTAAAAGTAAAAGAAAGCGAAAAAATAGTCAAAATGTCTTTGGCATCTGAATTGCCATCTATTGATTTTGATGGCTTGGCAGGAAAAATATTTTCTTCTTCTGACCTTTTAAGAGGCTATAGAAACTACAGTATAAGAAGTTACACCCAAACAAGATTTCTTTTGCCTTTTGAAGTAAATTACGAAATCGACATTTGGGGCAAAAATCACTTGAGAACAAAAAGCAGAAAAGTTACTCAAAAAATTCTTCAACAAGATGAAAAAGCAAGCTATATTATCTTAGCTACTTCAATTGCTTGTGATTACTATAATCTCATTAGAACAGACGAACTGTTGAAATTAGAAAACGAAAACTACGAATTGACTTCTTCGCTTCTTGATTTGATTGAAAAAAGAGAAAAAATTGGTTTGTCGACTTTAGATGACGTTTTAGAAGTCAAAGCTAAGCTTATTCAAATAAATTCAAACATAAACGAACTCAATACAAGAAAACAAGTAATAGAAAATCAAATAGCCTATTTAATGGGAGAAAAATTTGCACCGGAAATAGAAAGAAATGATTTTAAAGACACAATAGAAATTTCTTCTATTCCTCAAGATTTTAAATCAGAAATAATATTAAATCGCCCTGACGTTGTTTCGGCTTTTGAAAACATAACAAGAGCAAATTACGAAGCAAGAATTGCAAAAAAAGACCTTTTGCCGTCTTTTACAATCACAGGAACTTTTGGCTGGAATGGTTACAACAACTTAAAAGGCATTTTCAAAAACCACACAGGAATGGCACAAGTATTCATTAATCCTACTTGGAATATTTTTGATGGTGGAAAAAGATACAATTTTATGAAATTGAAGCAATTAGAACTAAAAGAAGCTCAAACACAATATGAAAAAGCAGTTTTAGCCTCCCTGCAAGAAGTCAACGACAATCTTGCAGTTTTGAAAAGCGAAAATCAAAATTACAAAAATTCAAAAGATATTTTTGACATTCAAAGCAAAAAATTAAATTTAAAAACAAACAACAAAAACTACGGTCTATCCAGCATAATCGACATAATATTATACAAACAAATTCAACTCAGTGCCAAAAAACAACTTACAAACGACAAAATAAACCAAATAATTTCTTACATAAATTTGTATCGCTGCGTTGGCGGATATGATTTTACAAACGAATTGTTGTAAAAGATATTAAAAATATATAAAATTTCTCTCTTTTTTGAAATTTATCATTTATTATTAGAGGATAAAAAATGGTAGTTACTAGGAGGCATTTATGACAAGCTCAAAAGAAAAAAGAGAAAGAATTATTAAACTTTGCGAAGAACACAATGTTTGTTTTATAAGACTGCAGTTTTGCGATATCAACGGTACAATAAAAAATCTTTCACTTCCAATCAGTCAATTAGACAAAGTATTGAACAATGAAATTATGCTTGACGGTTCTTCAATAAAAGGTTTTCGCAGCATAGAAACATCCGATATGTACTTTTTCCCTGATTTTGATACATTCACTATTTTGCCTTGGTGCGAAAGAGATGGCGAAAATGTAGCAAGAATCATTTGCGATATCCACAATGCCGACGGAACACCATTTGAAGGCTGCCCTCGCTGCAACTTAAAAAGAATGATTAAAAGAGCAGAAAAACTAGGCTACAAAATGAATGTAGGCCCTGAAGCAGAATTCTTTATTTTTGAATTAGATGAAAAAGGCAAAGCTACTACAATCACTCACGACAAAGGCGGCTATTATGACGCTGCTCCAACAGATATGGGAGAAGATATTCGTCGTGATATCGTTGGAACTTTAGAAGCAATGGATTTTGAAATAGAAGCAAGCCACCACGAAGTAGCAGATGGACAACACGAAATAGATTTCAAATATGCAGACGCTTTAACTACAGCTGATAATATCATTACTTTTAAATATGTTGTAAAAAGTATCGCAAACGAATACGGAGTACATGCTACATTTATGCCAAAACCGATTTTTGGAATTAACGGTTCAGGTATGCATTGCAATTTGTCTTTGTTTAAAGATGGCAAAAACGTATTTTTTGCACCGGATGAGCCTTATCAATTGTCAAAAGAAGCACTATATTCAATCGGAGGCGTATTAAAACACGTAAAATCATTCACAGCCGTTACAAACCCTATCGTAAACAGCTACAAACGTATAGTTCCGGGGTATGAAGCACCTGTATATTTAGCTTGGTCTTTAGCTAACCGTTCAGCATTAATCAGAGTACCTGCAAAACGTGGAGTCGCAACAAGAATCGAGCTTCGTTCTCCAGACCCTTCTTGTAACCCATATTTGGCACTTGCTGCAATATTAGGTGCAATACTTGATGGTGTAGAAAACAAAATCGAACCACCAACTCCTGTTGAAGAAAATATCTACGAAATGACACCTGTCGAATTGAAAAAAGCAAAAATTGATTCATTACCTGATAGCTTGATTACAGCTGTTGATTTATTAGAAAAAGATGAAGCAATAAAAGACGCACTCGGTGAGCATATTGTAAATGAATTTGTTTTAGCAAAACACATTGAATGGGACAAATACAGAACCTATGTCACTCAGTGGGAATTAGATGCATATTTAAACAACTATTAAACAAAAAGGGCTTTTAAAAGCCCTTTTTTATTCGCAAAACTTAATATTTTTCTTGTGTTTGGATAATGTTTATAATAGAATTGTCCTGTTAATACTAAATATTCGATAATTACATTCCGCATGGCGATTTTGCCAGCCCATTCCATAGGGGTCGGACTATATCGAATGAATGAAAGGACAAAGAAACTATGGCAACAGCTACTTTAGTAGAATTATTAGATGCAGGTGTACATTTTGGTCACCAAACTCAAAAATGGAACCCAAAAATGAAACAATACATTTTTGGTGCAAAAAATGGTATTTATATTATCGACCTTAGAAAAACTTCTGACTTGTTAGACAACGCATACGAAGTTGTTCGCAAATTTGCTTCTCAAGGTAAAAATGTTTTATTTGTAGGTACAAAAAAACAAGCTGCTGATGTTGTAGCTCAAGAAGCTGCACGTTGTGGCGGATACTACATCAATCGTCGTTGGTTGGGTGGTATGATGACAAACTTTGAAACAATCAGAGGCAGAGTAAACAAACTTAGAGAATTAGAATCTTTCTTGGAATCTGGTGCTGCAAACAAACTTCCTAAAAAAGAAGTTGCTCAATTAAACAGACAATTAGCAAAATTGAGCAAAACTTTAGGCGGTATTAAAGAAATGAAAGGTCTGCCGGACATTTTAGTTGTTATCGACCAAAAGAAAGAATTAATTGCAATTAAAGAAGCAAACAAACTAGGTATCCCTGTTGTATGTTTAGCTGATACAAACGCTGATACAGACGGTATCGACTACATTATCCCGGGTAACGATGATGCACTTCGTTCAATCAAATTAATCTGTTCAAAAATGGCTGATGCTGTTTTAGAAGGAAAAGAACTTAGAGCAAACA
>CAKURN010000114.1 GCA_934675695.1 uncultured Candidatus Melainabacteria bacterium
CTTGTTACGCCAAGAAGTTCTGATGAACCTTCAACTTTACTATCTAAATTTTTTGCGGTTATATTAAACAATGACGGTTGTTTTAATGCTGCTTTTATAAATTCTTCTCTTTCAACGTCTAATGCTTTTGCTGAATCATCGGCTCTGTTGCTTAGTGTTTCAGGTTTTTTTGCAAATAAAGAAGCCTGTCTTAATCCTGCTTTTATGAATGCTTCTTTTTTAATTTTAAGTTTTTTTGATGAATTTTTGACATTGTCATATATTGTTTTTGGTGATTGTGTAAATAATTGCGGTTGTCCTAGAGCTGCTTTTATGTACGCTTGTCTTGAGACTTTTAAATTTTCTGCTGAATCATCAACATTCTTGCTCATTGTTTCAGGTTTCATAGTAAACAAAGAAGGCTGTAGTTTTGCAGCTTTTAAAAACCTCGCTTTTTTGACATCAAAAATTTTCGCTGAATTTTCAATGTTGTCATCTAATACTTTACTATCTCTATAAAACAATTGTGGTTGTTTTAGGGCTAATCCTATAAATTCTTCTCTAGGTATCTTAAATGTTTTTACTGAACCGTCAACTTTTTCGTTTAATGTTTTTGGGTCTCTACAAAACAATGACGGTTGTTTTTTCGCTGCTTCCAAAAAAACTTCTCTTGTTAAATTAAAGATTTCCGCTGAACCGTTAATGTTGCTGTTCAATGTTTCCGGCAATTGACAAAATATAGGGGGTTGTGCTAGAGCCAATTCAACAAATTCTTCTTTTGGTATGTTGAATATTTTTGCTGAATCAGTGATGTGCTTGTGCATAGCATCTAGATCTCTATCAAAAAAATCAGGTGAAGAATTTGCAATTGTTTCAAATTTTGAAGGCTCTACATCAAATTTTTCTGCAAAATTGTTAATCTTTTTTCTTAATTCCGGAGAGAATTTAACTTTTTTCTTTTGAATCGCAACTTGAGCTTTTCCAAGAGAAGCTTTCATATCGGATGCTGTAGAATCTATTTCTTGTGTTTCTTTATTTTCTTTTGCGGTTTTGTTGTCACTTTTCTTTCTTGCGTTAAAACTTATTGAATTGTAAAAATTGTTAAACAATCTATTAGAATTTAAAAAAATATTCATACCATTCCTTTTTTTGATTTAGCGAATATACAAAAGATGAAAATGATATTTTTTGCTAATTTAATTAAAAAATATTAAAAAAAATAACCTTCACTCTGCGGTTGCATTGATGTATTTAAAATTGAAAACGGTTCAGCATCAACGAATGGTTGTGATTTACAAAAAATCTTGAATTTGATATTTTTCAAACAAAAATTCTTCACAGTCGTTTTTGCAATTTATTTCAAAAACTTCTAAATCTTTGTCAAATGAAGAAATCCCGCAGATGAAATTTTTGTATTCAAAATTTATTGTTTTTTGTTTTATTTTTGATTTAAACTCGGCTTCAAAAATCGTCCACCATTGGTAAAATTCGTTTAAAGAAAAATTCTTTTCTATATTGAATCTGGAAAGGATTTTTTTGTAGTTTCGTTGTTTTATCTTTTCAACATCTACTCCGCAGTCGTTTTTGTCAAATAAAATCGCAACCAAATCTTCTGAATGACTAATGCTGATTTTAAATGAATTTTTTTCAAGGTAAGGTTTTCCATTTTCTTCTTTTTTTAGGGTATCGTCTGTATTAAAAAAATTTTTTAATATATATTGAACAAAAAACCTTGAATGTTCTTTTTGAAATTTGTTGTTTTGGATTTTGTTTATTTTTTTTTGGAAATTAATTAAAAAAAGTTGCATAAAAGTATATTAGCATAGTTGATTTTTTTGTTACAGTTTTATTATTTGTGAGTATTTGGTATGATTGCTGTTATGGAATTGTTAAATAAAATAAGCAAACTATCTAATAAAATCGTACCTTTTTCTTTTATATTGATAACATTTTTGTATGTTTGTTTTAGAGTCCCTTTTTTCGATGAAGCCCCTGCATACATTATTTCCAGATTTTCGATAGCTGAAATCTTTGAATTAACTAGAGTAGAAGGGCATAGTGCTTTGTGGTTTTTGATTTTGAAGATGATTTCGATTAAAGATTCTTTTTATCCTTATCCAATGCTCTTTTTCAATTGGGCATGTTCGTCTTTTTTGGTTTTGTTTATTTGGAGATATTTTCCATTCAACAATTTTATAAAATTTCTTTTAACATTTAATTCAATCATGTTGAATTTTTATTCTGCTATCGCAAGACCTTATACATTGGGGATTTTACTGCTTTTTGTTATTGTTTATATGTACAAAACAAAAATTTGCTACAAAAAACCCGTTGTTTTTATTCTTTTGATGGTTTTATGTGGTTACCTGAGTGTTTTGTTGGCTATTGGGGTGTTTGGAATATTTCTTTTCTTTTTGTACGATATATTCAAAGAAAAAACGCTTCAGCTTTTTAATCACCCTAAAAGAGATATAACGTTGATTTTTGTTGTGTCATTTTTGGGACTTTTTGTTTTGTTTTTGCAATTATACAATCCGGATATTCCCCAAATGAAGAAGAATTGGGAGATATGCAATTTTTATCTTAGTGTTTTACATATGCTTTTTAGACCTTTTTTAATCCATGAAGATTCAAATTATCTTCAAATTTTGTTTAATCTCGTTTGTGGAATTAGTTTTTATGTTGCATTTTTTACTTTTTTGATAAAAACCAGAAAAGCAGCACTTTACTTTATTTTTACATATATATCTTTAACTTTATTCTTTTTAAAGGTTTACACAGGTGGAATTTGGCATTATTATTTGTATTTTGTTTTTCTTTTAGTTGCTTATATTCTAGAATTTGACAAACTGAAAAAACAAAAAATATTAAATTTCTTCTTAACTTTGGTATTGGTTCTTTTGCTTAGTCCTTATAGCTTGTTTTTAGAAGGGTACGATGGAGCAACATACACCAAACACTACAAAACAATTCTTGCAAAAATTGAAGAAATACATAACAACAACGTAAAATTGTACACTTCTGATACATTTAACCCTGTAGGAATTGGGCTTGTGCCTTATTTTATCAATGAAAATATTGATGTATATGATTTAAAAGGCTACAAATTGGATTCTTTTGAACATAATAAAGATATTTTTAAACACGAATTCGATTGTGATTTGTTTTTAAAGACATTGTCAAAAGACAAGAAAAATCTTCTTTTAACGTCAGATGAAAGCACGATTAAAATGTTAGCGGATGAAAATGAAGCTCAATTTGAATTGAAAAAGATATATGAAAGAAGCAAGCCGGTTTTTATTATATATGAAATAAATCCTATTACAAAAAATAACAATTAACCAAAATTATATTCCGTTGCAAACTTTGCAAGGAATTCCACCTCGCCTGATTGCTTCTTTTTTATCAATTTTTATACAATTTTTTGTACACTTTAAAGCCCATTGACAGTGTATGGAGTGGTATTTGTATGTTTTTGTATTAAATATTACGGTTTGTGCTAGGGTGTGAGTATTTGATGATAATAAAATAGCGGCAAACAAAAGAAAAGTAGTTAAAAAATTTTTCATAATTCATTTATAATTCCCAAAAACTGCATTTGTGTAAATTTTCTTATTTAAGATTCTTCAGTAATGTTATCTTCTAATATATCAACCGCATCACTTGTAGCAAATGGATAACTGCGACTCATTCCCATTTCCGGTCTGACCTTAGTTTGGTATGTTGTATAATCCATTCCTCTTAGAGATGCTACTTTTCCGCCTCGTAATTTTTCAATGTCGCATTCCAGGTTTTTAAGTTCTCCTTGCATTGATTCGACTTGTGCTAGAAGCTCCATATTTTCAGGGTGATTGTTGGATTCTATCTTTAGCTTGTACATTTCTCTGCCTAAGTTTTTGTATTTAATTGTTAATTCTGATTTTTCAATTTCATCTAACAATCTCGCTTCTTTAGCTAAATCATAATTTGGTTTGCTTTTTAATTCTTTTAGTTGTTCGTTTAATTTTTGAATTTCAAAATTATTTCCTTTTTGTTGAGAAGCAACTTCTTCTGGGGTGAATTGATATTGTTCAAAATCTGCATTAAATCCAAAAAATCCTCCTTGCATTCCTAAATTGCTTTCTAGACAATCTACACTTTCTTTGAATGATTCTATGGCGGCAATTTTTTCTTCCGGAGTTAATTCTTTTAACAAACCAATATCAACTTTTGCAGTGTTAAAGCCAGAAGAATAATTCATTCCCAAATTATATCTAAAATGATGATTTTGGGCATATTTGCCTAATGTTGTTGCAGCTTCTTCAATGCTATTGTATTGTTTTGCAAAATCCGGATTAGATTCAACCAATGGTTTAACCATTTGTATAAAATCATCGTCTGTATATGATGTCAAATTGTACAATTTTTCTTGTGCTAGTTTTGAAAAATTGGTTTTCATTTGTGAGTTCATTTTTGGAGTTTTGATTTTTTCGTATCCTGTTATGCCAAACAAATCACGTTTTCCTGTTAGGACTTCTTTTTTGTCGCCATTTTGGATTCTATCTAACAAAAATTCAATAAGTAATTTTTCTTTTTCTTCTTGTGGTAATCTTTGTCTTAATATTGCTTTGCTGGCATGGTTTGATTCATGTTTAATTAAATCAGGCAAATCAAACACTCCTTGTCTGTAAGATTCTGCATTAATTTCGATTTGATGACAGTCAGAACGATATCCACCACCATAAAAAGGGTCGTTTGTTTTCAAAACCACCTTAATGTCGGGTCTTAATTCTTCTGGTATGTTGTATTCGTCAAATGCTTCTTTGTACAAAGATTTTACTTCGGCTTCAATTTCTTCCATTGACATTGCCGATCTTCTTTTACCTTCTTCTGTTTTGTAAAATTCCATTTTTTCTTTTTTGACTTTAGTTATTTCTTTTTTGGATTATATGTGATAACCCTTACAAGACTGTATTATATCACCTTCTAGATAATTTTTCAAGTATTTTATGGACTTTCTTCTATTTCCTTTCTGATAACTTGCTGAAAATCTTCTATTCATCTTACCAATATACAGTATATAGTTTTTTTGTTTTGATAAACTTTGATAGTTCAATGAAAACCCAATTTTACACTCTGACAAAACACTATATCTTGTGCTTTGTTTTTAAAACTGTAACTTTTTAGCACAAGATTTAGTTTAAAAAGTTTGACAAAGTTTTTTTTTCTGATATACTAAGAAAGTAATCTATTTTGAAAGAGGAGTTACGAAAATGGTAACCGTTTATTCTAAAAATAACTGTGTCCAATGTAAGATGACCAAGCGTTTCTTGGACAGTAATAATATCGCTTATCGTGAGATCAATCTTGACGAGCAACCTGAGTATATCGATCAAGTTAAAGAGCTTGGTTTCAGCGCTGCTCCTGTCATCCAAACACCAACTGAAATCTTTTCAGGTTTCCAACCAGGAAAATTG
>CAKURN010000115.1 GCA_934675695.1 uncultured Candidatus Melainabacteria bacterium
AAGGGCGTTTTTATTTTACAATTAAGAAATTTATATCTACATTTTAGGAGGAAAGAAAAAATGACAAAAATTTCAAAAGATATGGGAATAATGGATATCGTTACTGCTCACCCTGAGACACTAGAAGTGTTTGCAAAATTTGGCATGGGTTGTATCGGTTGTGCTGCAGCTAGATTTGAAAATTTAGAAGCAGGTGCAAAAGTTCATGGAATCGATGTTGATGAAATGGTTGATGCTATGAATGAAATTATTGAAAAATCTGCAAATAGCTAAAAATTAAAAAAACACTAGACAATAATATTTTTTTATTGTATTATTGTCTAGCACATAGTTGCTTGAAAATTATATATATTTTGCCCTGGTGGTGGAATCGGTAGACACGTCGGACTTAAAATCCGATGAGGCTAATAACTTCGTGCCAGTTCAAGTCTGGCCCAGGGCACCATTTAATCTCCGCTTGGCGGAGATTTTTTATTCAATTAATTTAAAAGAGTATAAATATTTTAAAAAAAAGGGAGGAAAAATGCTTTCAAAAATTAATAATTTATCTTTTGGAAAAATCAGTCCAAAAAAGAACAATAGCGTGCAAAATGAAAACAATTCATCTTCACAAAACATTGAAAAAACAACTGTTATAATAAAACAAAAACCAAGCGGAAACATTGTCACTAGTGAATTTTATCCAAACGGTACACTAAAAACAAGAAAAATGGAGTATCCTACAGGTGATGCTTATATAGAAAAGTTTGACGAAAACGGCGAAACAACTTCAACTATTACACGTTTTCCATCAGGAGAGGAATTGGAACGTGTATACAAAAAATAATTAGTTTTTTGTTTTATTTATTGCAACCGTTTACGAGAAACATTTTTTCTATGCATTCGGTTGCTTTTTTAGCAATTTCTTTGTCAATTGTTATTTCATTTTTTTCATCTAACAAAGTTTGATAAATATTTTCTAAAGTATTTTTTTTCATATTTGGACAAACGATATTTTCGTTAATCAAAATAAATTCTTTATTCCAATTTTCTTTTTTTGAATCTCTGTTTAATCTATCTACTACACCTTTTTCTGTTGCAATAACAAATTGTTTTTTATCAGATTTTTTACTAAATTCCATTATTTCTTTAGTTGAACCAACAAAATCTGCCAGTTTTGAAACTTCTTTATGGCATTCCGGGTGAGCTAAAATCAATGCGTTTGGATAATCTTTTCTTGCTTGATTTATGTCTTCTACCCTGATTCTTAAATGTGTCGGACAAAAACCGTTGAATGTCGTAATTTTTATATCAGGTAATTGTGATTGAACGTATGTTCCTAAATACGTATCTGGAACAAACAATATTTCTTTTGCACCTAAATTCCTTACAACTTCTATAGCATTTGAGCTTGTGCAGCATACATCACAGTGAGCTTTTACTTCTGCTGTAGAATTTATGTAACATACGACAGGGGCATTTGGGTGTTTTTCTTTAAAAATCTTTAAATTTTCGACATCAATCATATCTGCCATAATGCAGCCTGAGGACAAATTGGGCAGTAAGACTTTTTTATTTGGCGAAAGAAGTTTTGCACTTTGTGCCATAAAATAAACGCCTGCAAACAAAATTATATCAGCATCTGTTTTTGCTGCCATTTTGCTTAAATATAAAGAATCGCCAACATAATCTGAAACTTCATCTATTTCTACTCTTTGGTAACAATGAGTCAATATAATTGCGTTTTTTTCTTTTTTTAATTCTTTGATTTTGTTAATTAAATCCATAATACCCCTGTGTCTTCGGAAGCTATGTGTATTATTAAATTAAACTACAAGGATAATGGGTAGTCAATTATTTTGCTTAACAAAATTTTTAAAATCTGCAACATTTTTTCCAAAAACAAGCCCTGTTCCCAGATTTTTGTTTTCGTTTTTGTGGTCTTTGTTGTAGCGGTGTTGTGTAAATATTCTTGTAAGTAATGATAAACTAAATCCCATAAACAAAAGCGAAAACGCATAAGGAATGGCACTAATGAGTGCTTTTTGTTTTGTTAATTTACTAAGCTCACTATTTACGTTTGTTTTATTTTGATGAGCCAATTTCGCTGCAATTTTGGGCAATTCATCTCTTGTTGGAACAATTATTTTTCCATCAGCTCCTTTTTTAATTAAATTTGGAAAAGCATTTTTCTTTGATAGAAGTTTTGAAAATCCTTTTTCAAACAATTCAGAGCCAAAAATCGTATAAAAAACAACTAAAGGAACTCTTGTCCAGACTTCTTTTTTGTCTAATTTTCCTCTGTCTTCTGCTGCTTTTGAATATCCAAAAAGCCCGATTATTGCAGTCAATCCCAATTGCCCTTTGCTTAGGGCAAGTTTTCCTTTGTTGTTTTCAAAATCAAGACTGATTGAATTTAAAAATTTAAGCGAGTCTTTGTTTTTCAGTCCTTTATCTGTTAAAAAATTATTCAATGCTTTTCCGGGTTCAAGAATAGTTTGTGAAATTTTTTGACCTATTTTTGTGTTTTTGCCTTTAGTTGCAAGCAAAACCCCTGCTCCTACTCCAAGAGCAGAAATTGCACCTGCTATTTTAAAATGTTTTATTGCGTTTTTTTCTACTTTTTCTTGTTGCGACTTATCTTCTTGGATTTTGTTATTTTTGTCTAATTTTGCAATATTATCAAAATTGCTCTTTTTAAAAGTTTTTAAAGTAAAATAATTTTTTGCAAAACTGAGTGTAAATTCTGCAACCGGAATTAAGCTACAAGCAAGAAGTATTCCTGCTTTTGTTGCTATTGCAGAATCTTTTACTTCTTTTGTTAAATTTTTATTTTGTGTGATTTCTTTTATTGATTTTGGAAGTTCTTCGTTTACTGTATTTCTTATGTTTTTTGGAATTAAATTTTTAAAAACCCCGTTTCTAAATAGTTTTTCACCAAAAATCGGCAGTGCAAAATAAAATATTCCGGATTCTAAAAATTCTAAAAAACTCATTTCTGCAAAATCTTCTTTGCTTCTTGATACAATTGCTTTTGGAAACCAGTTTGTCGCTGTATCTTGTATAAATCTTGTAGAAGACAAATTTTCTTGTGATTTTAAAAATACGTCTGCAACTTTTGCGATACCTTTTAATGCATTTGAGCCTTTAAAATTAATATTATTGTTTTTTGTTGATGTTGTTGTATTGTTGATTTTAAACATTTTTTTCTTTCTTTCAAACCAAATTCTTAACAAAAAAACTGCCTAAAAAGTGGCAGTTTTGAAAAATTATAATAAATGTTTAAAATCACATTCGAGAAAATTTTTCACTGCCAAAACTATGACACATCATCATTTGCATCATCATTGACATTTGCATAAATTTTCTTGAATTTTGTTCCATTATTTAACCTTTTGAATTAAATCTATCTTAAACAACTACATTTGTCAAATTTATTTTTACAAACGCAGTTGTTGCTGCATTTGCAGGGACTACATTGTTTTTCTATACAGTTGTCACAGTTTATTTTCATACAATCAGCACATGATTTGTATTCAAAGGTTTCTTTTTTGTCACAATTTTCACACATAATATTATTTTATCACATTTTTTGTTTGTTTTATAAAATCATCAATCGTAATATTTTTTGTAAATACCAGATTTTCTTTTTTGTTTTCATTTTTTGGTTTTTGATGTTTTGTCATATAAATATTTAATTTAGGAAGCAAAACCCCTAACATAACAGCACTGTATGCCATGCCTGATAGCTGTGCTATGTTTAATTTTTTTAGATTTTGTTTAACATTTCCACCTTGTGCGATTATTTCTTTTTGAGATTTTAAAGACACGTCTTTTAACCAATGTCCTATTCCTTTTCCATTTTTTGCTACATTAAACAAATTTTCTTGTTTAGGGTCAAATGCTCGTCCTACTCCTTTTGCTACAAAACCTCCTAAAACAAGCCAAGACAAAAATCCCAAATAATCTCTTACTGTTGTTTCTCTTAGTTCTGTTGAATCTTTTGAAGCAAAAATTCTTCCTAAAATCAATGTGCCATAAATTGTTTTTATTGCATTTCCGCCTGTTGCTGCTCCTGTAAATTCCAGTTTGTTTATTAAATCTGAAGGTTTTTTTAGCCCCATTACTTTGTATAACATACCAAGAAAAACTCCTGCCGATAAACATTTTTTTGCAAGCAAACCCTTTTCTTTACTTTTTTCATTTTTGTTTGATACGTTAGAAGTGTAGTCGTTTTCTCCAACAAAATTGTCTATTCCTGTACGTTTTTTTGTAATTTTTCTATTGATATATTGGTTTGTAATAGCAAGCCCCATAGACAAAGGAATTGCAAAAGCGATTCTTGATTTGTTCAGGTTTTTTAGTTTTGAAGTAGCTTCTTTATAGTCTACTCCTTCTTTAAAAAATACATTTTTGCCCAAATCTATCATATCTCTTAACATATGGGACAAATTCGATGAAAATTCCTTGTCTTTTGATTTTAAAAATATATTACTATCTGCTTTTAGATTTTGAATGATTGCATCTTGCGTGTTTGTTAAAATTTCTTTCGTTTGTTTTTTGTCTAGAGTGTTGTCTGTTATTAGTTTTACCAAATTATCAACAGTTTCTTTTGAATTGTTTTGGTATTTGTTTATGGTTTTGCCTGCTAAACCTGAAATTGAATTTAAAGATTGTTGAACAAAATCTTTTGGAGTTTTGTCTGAATTTTCAAAAATAGAAGTAAAAGTTTCGATTGATTTGTTTGTTGCCCAAGAATTTGGGTTTATTTTGTTATTTTTCTTTGAATACATTTTAGAAAACAAAAGTGCAAAAACGGTTGCGGAAAATTCTGCAATAAACGTTCCTGTATATTCTCTAAATCCCATTTCTATACCTGCGTTTTTACCTCTATTATTAAATTCGACAACGGTTCTGGGTGTATCCATTGCAAAAACATCAATAAATGATGCATTTAACATATCGTTGTTTTGCAATGTATAGAGTGCATTTGATAACGGTGATAAGTTACTTTTAAATGTTGGTGATTGTGAGTTGTTAATCTTCATAATATTTTCCTTTGCATAAAAAATAAGCCTTTAAAAACAGTTTTTTAAAGAACTTAAAAATAATTATCTATAAATCTATAAAATCTAACAGCCTAAAAATTCTAAGTTCTTTTTACTTAGAACAACAACAAGAATATGTAGTAATAGCTGTTAAAAAATTTCTCATAATTTCATTTTAAAAACAAAAAAATAAAAAATCAATACTAATTAAAAATTTGTAATATAGCTTTTTTCTCTAATATCAATATTGAAATATGTTTATGATATAATTTCTTTCGTAATAATTTTGGAGAAGAAATGACAAACAAAACAATTTTAGTTGGTTTATCAGGCGGTGTAGATAGCTCTGTATGTGCAAAACTATTAAAAGACAAAGGCTACAATGTAATAGGTGCTACAA
>CAKURN010000116.1 GCA_934675695.1 uncultured Candidatus Melainabacteria bacterium
TGGTACAGTAATCGCTGCAAAAATGGGCGTTCAATTGAATGGTAACGAAATTGCTCAAAAGAATGTTCAAAACGCAAACGCTATGCTTTCTACCGTAGAAGGCAACATTGATGTTGTTTCTGACAACGTTTCAAGAATTCGTGATTTGACTCTACAAGCAAAAAACGGAACTTATTCAGATGATGAAATTTCAGCAATGGACGATGAAGTTCAACAACGTATCGCTGAAATCAACCGTATCCATTCTTCTTCTCAATTCTCATCATTGAATTTGTTCTCTGATCAAGATTTAGGCACAAATGGTGTTAAATTCCAAGTTGGTTCAAACGCTGGTCAAGATAACACAATCACAGCTGCTGGTGGCATCTTCAAATCAGTTGAATTTTCTGCAGTTTCAGGTCTTCAAAACTTTAGCTTAAAAGGTTTGAAAACTACTAATCCTACAGTTAAAGCTTCTGGTTCTGGTCAAACAGCAACAAAAGCAACAGGTGATGACAATTTCGACCTTGCTGTAAGAGCATTAGATATTGCAATCGATGACTTATCTGCTAGAAAATCTGAAATTGGTTCAGCAGGCAACCGTCTTGATTCAGCATTGTCTACTTTGACAACACAATTTGAAAACTTATCTAGTTCAAAATCTCTAATTACTGATGCTGATATTGCGTCTGAAGCATCTAGCTATACGCAAAATCAAATCCTTCAACAAATATCAACATCATTATTAGCACAAGCAAATTCAGCTCCTTCAGTTGCAATGAGCTTGATATAATTTAGTATACAAGAATCTAACTGGTGATGGCAATACAAGTGGGTTAAACAAGGTTTAACCCCTTTTTTTTTATTTTTTTCTTGCATATTTTTTTTAAATGCTATAATTAAAACTATGGATAAAACACATTTAATGGCTTTGTTACTGTCTACAATTGCAGGTTTGTCTACTGTATTGGGTGGATTTGTAACTTTTTTTATAAAAGAAAATTCTCTAAAATTTTTATCGTTTGGTTTAGGTTTATCAGCCGGCGTTATGCTTTTTATATCTTTAGTTGATTTATATCCTGAATCAACAGAGCTTATAAAAAACCAAATGGGAAATGAGTATGTTTGGCTTGCAATAATATTTTTTGGTGTTGGCATATTGATTGCAGCTCTGATTGATTATTTTATTCCTGATCATATACAAACTCAAATGTTTACAAAGCAAATCGGTGCAAATGAAAAAAATGTCGATTCAACCGACTGTGTTGAAAATGAAAACGCCGCAATTCCTTTAGGTAAAATAAAAAAAGCCGGCATTTTAACCACTCTTGTTGTTGCGATACACAATTTCCCTGAAGGTTTAGCTACATTTTTTATGACTGCAGAAAATTTAATGCTAGGTGTTGGAATTGTTTTTGCAATTGCAATACACAATATTCCGGAAGGAATGGCTATTTCTATCCCTGTATACCAAGCAACTCATTCAAAAAGAAAAGCTTTCTACTACTCATTTTTATCCGGTATGGCAGAACCTATCGGGGGTTTAGTTGGGTTTGTTGTAATAAAATCACTATTTCCTAATTTGTGCATAGGTACTTTATTTGCTCTTGTTGCAGGGATTATGACCTATATTTCAATAGATACGCTTTTACCATTATCAAAAGACTATGACACAGGACACTATTCTATTAGTGGCGTTGTTTTAGGGTTGTTGATAATGGGTTGTGCATTAATTATTCTTCAGGTTCACTAATTTTAAAAATGCATCATAATATGCTTTAAATTTTGTAATAGAATTTATTTCTTTGAGCATTTTAAGCATATATTTTGGTCTTAGATAGTAATTTTTGTTAAGTTTTTTATTATATTCATAAATTTCTTGCGAAGTAAGTTCGTAACTTCTCACACTAGGCAAAATATAAGGTTTTTCATAGCTTATTTCACCTAATCTGTTTTTTTGAACATAATCGTAAAAACGTGTGCCATACAGTGCGGTTGCTGTATAAAAACTAGCATATTGAGTATTTAATTCGTAAGCAAGAAGCTCAGTTTCTTTTATTGTTTTTTTAGTTTCCCAAGGCAAACCAATCACATAATATGCATAAATTTGAATTTTCGCTTTATTGATTGTTTTGATTGCATTTTTGATTTGTTCCATTGTGATTTTTTTGCCGATTTTATCAAGGATTTCTTGACTTCCGGATTCAATTCCTACAGAAACTAAGCTACAGCCTGCTTTTTTCATCAAACATAAAGTTTCAAAATCTATCGTATCTATTCTTGTGTTTGTTGAAAAGTTGATTTTCAAATCGTTATCAATAATTAATCTGCATAACTTTTGCACCCAAGAATTGTCTAAATTGAAAATATCAGACCAAAATATAAAATCTCTTATGTTGTATTTTTCAACACATTCTTTTATCTCGTCAACAATGAGTTCTTGCGATTTGTATCTTGTAATTTTGCCGTTTAATGGAGTTGCAAGACAGAAGAAACAGTGATTAGGGCAGCCTTTTGATACTTTGATTATTGTTTGAGGTTTTCTAGTGTCAGGGCGAACATAAAAATTGTTGTCTATTAAATCTCTGTCTAATTTTGGCAAAAAATCCAAATTCTTTTCTAATTCCCTATCGGGGGTAGAGATTATTTTGTTTTCTACTTGATATGTTAAACCTTTTATGTCTTTTAGGTTTTTGTATTGAATTATTTCCTCAAAAGTCGGTTCAATATCCCCTCTCAATGCTATATCAATTTCAGGATACTGTTGCAAAATTGAATACGAATTGAAGTTAAATATCGCACCTTTTGCAATGACTATTGTTTCATCTAATAAATCTCTTGCTTGCATTAAAGAGGACAAATCTTTTTCTAAAGTAGTAGAGGCAACATTAATCACCAAAAAATCAGGTTTGTACGCTCTTAAATCTCGAATAAAATCAAATGTTGTTTCGTTTTTTAGACTATAGTCTTTAAATTTTGTTTCGTAGCCGTATTTTTTCGCTATAGAAGATAAACTCATCATATCAACAGGGGGAAGTGGAGGTATGACAATCAGTTCATCTGTTGGTTGCTGACAGCGGTCTTCTCTGTTCATAATTGGAGAAGGAGGATAAATAAAGAATATTTTTTGATTGTTTTTTGTCATTAGATATTTTTTATCCTTGATTTTAATGCGAGATTAACAATTGAATTTACTATATTTTGTGAAAAAAATCTTGATAGTTTTGCAATTTTAGAATCCAATCCTATATTATATACGGTTTTTGGATTTTCTAAATCAATAATCTTTGCAATTTGTTTTGCAACATTTATAGAATTTTTTGCGTGGAGCGAATTTTTTTGTGCATTTTTTACTAAAAAATCGCTTTCGTTTTTAAATTTTGTTTTTTCATTTTCAAAAACTTTTTTATTTAATTCTATACTTTTGTCCCAAAATTTTGTTGCAACTGCCCCTGGGCGAATAGATACAACTTTCTTTTTGCTTTCTATTGCATAAGTATTTAATAAAATATCTGCACTAGATTTTGATATGCAATATGGAGAAAGAAAAGGAAAAATCCCATAACTCGCCATAGAGCTGATATTTACAAGTTTTCCATTTGATTTTAGACTTGGGCAAAAATATTTAATTATCTTCAATAATCCAAACAAATTTACATCGAGTTGTTTTTTTAATTCAATTTCATTCAATTCTTCTACTGCACCCGCTATCGCAATGCCTGTAAAATTGATTATTGTGTCAAAAGAGATGTCTTTTAATTTTTCTTTTGCTATAAAAAAACTTTCTTCATTGCAAACATCTAGGTATATTTCTTTTATTTTTTCATCCATCATTCCAATTTGACGAGATGTTGCCCAAATTTTATAATCTTTTATTTTAAGTTCTTTGATTGTTTCTTGAGCAAGTTCGGAATTCAATCCGACAATTAGAATATTTTTACTCATAAATCTATTTTAAATTAAATAAGAAAATTATGCACAAAAATACACTAAAAGGATTATTATTGTTTTAAATCTCTTTTAGAGCTTGTGCTAATCTTTTTATACCTTCTTCTATAGTTGCTGTATCTGCGTTTGTGTAATTTAGTCTTAATGTGTTTGCATTTTTTAAACCAATATAGAATGGGTCACCCGGAACAAAAGCTACATTTTTTGCAATCGCTTTATCGAACAATTCGCAAGAAGATTTACCTTCAGGCAAAGTTACCCAAGTAAACATACCACCTTTTGGTTTTGTAAATTTAACATCTGATGGAAAATATTTTTCCATTGCTTCAACCATAGCACCTGCTTGAGTTTTGTATAGTTTTTTTATTTTTTCAATGTGTTTATCTAAATCGTTGTGATATAAATAATCAGAAATTAAATATTGCCCAAAAATATTAGAATGCAAATCTGACGCTTGTTTTGCAGTTTCTAACATTTTTATTATTTCTTTTTCTGCAATGATATAACCCAATCTCATACCGGGGGTAACAATTTTAGAAAAACTTCCCAAATATATATTCTTTTTAGATTGATTTAATCCGATGTATGGAATTCTTTCTTCGTCTGTAAAACGCAATTCGCCATACGGGTCGTCTTGGATTAAAATCATGTCTTCATCTTTGATGCAATCGAAAACATTTTCTCTGTTTTCTTTTGCATATGTCAAACCTGTTGGGTTTTGGAAATTTGGAATCAAATAAGCAACTTTTGGTTTATATGTTGCTAAAGTTTTCTTTAATTCTTCTATATCTAGACCATCGTCGTTTAATTTTGTTTGTACAAAGTTTGCTCTATACATACAAAAAGACTGTAAAAGTCCCAAATATGATGGTTTTTCAACCATAACCGTATCGTTTTCGTTAACAAAAACTTTTCCGATTAAATCGAGTGCTTGCTGAGAACCTGTTGTGATGATTACGTTATCTATGGTTATGTCCATTTTCCAGATTTTTTTGTATCTGTCAACAATATATTGACGCAACGAATCAAGTCCCATTGTTGTTGAATATTGGTAAATTTTTGCTCCAAATTCGTCAGCTATTCTGTTCATTGAAATTTTTAGTTCTTCTTGTGGAAAAGAAATTGGGTTTGGAAGTCCTCCCGCAAAAGATATAACTTCAGGTTTTTGTGTAACTTTTAAAATTTCTCTAATAAATGAAGAAGGGGTGTTCTTAATTCTTTCTGAATAGTATTTTTCAAACATAATCTTTTTCCTTTTTGTTGTTATTTGCTTTTATCGGCAAGTTCGCTATCTAATCTCAAAAATACCGGTTTAATTTCTTCTTTTGTAATGAATTTTCCGGCTTTTATATTGTTAAATGAAATATCATCGAGTTTTGTATTTATATCAAATTTTAGTTGTTGAGCCATTCTATTTGCAATATTTGGACAGTATGGATAAATCAAAGCACACACTGCTGTCATT
>CAKURN010000117.1 GCA_934675695.1 uncultured Candidatus Melainabacteria bacterium
GTTACAACGTTTGCCCAAATGATGCAATTTCTATGATAGAAAATGAAGAAGGGTTCAAAGAACCTTTTGTTGATAAAGAAAAATGCAAAAATTGTTCTTTGTGTTTAAAAGTTTGTCCTATTAAAAACCCAAAATACGAAAACTCCAAAACCCCACAAACCCACGCTTATATGGCAGATGACAAAACGAGAGAAAAATCTTCTTCAGGGGGGGCTTTTTTTGTTATTGCAAAATATTTTATTGAAAATAACGCTTATGTTTCAGGAGCAGTTTGGAAAGATGATTATAGCGTTGAACATATTGTATCAAACAAAATAGAAGACATAGAAAAAATGCGAGGTTCAAAATACCTCCAAAGCACGATTGGTACGACTTACAAAAAAATACAAAAATTACTAAACGCAAATGAAAAAGTTTTGTTTACAGGTACACCCTGTCAAATTGCAGGATTGAAAAATTTTCTTTCAAAAGACTACAAAAATCTTTTTTGTATAGATTTAATCTGCCATGGCACTCCCAGTCCAAAAGTCTTTAAAAAATACATAAAAGAAGAAGTGTTGACTTTAAAAGATGAAAAATGGGCAAATACAAATTTTAGAGATGGAAATTTGTTGCCTATTGTTATTACGACGATAACAAACAGAAAAAAATACTCAAAAGAAGCCAATTTGGATACTTTTATGAGTGCTTTTTTAAAGAATTTGTGTTTAGGGGATTCTTGTTACGATTGTTATTTTAACAAAATTCCTCGCCAAGGTGATATTACGATAGGTGATTTTTGGGCTATAAGATATGATGAAAATTTAAAAAAGAAATTTGACGACAACAAAGGCACTTCTTTGGTTTTGATTAACAATGAAAAAGGCAAAATTCTTTCAAAAATTTTATCAAAAAATAAAAAAATATTTTCAAAAGTCAACAAAGAAAAAGCATTCAAAGGAAACCTGAACCTTACTTCTTCTTCTGTTGCTCATAAAAATAGAGCAAAGTTTTTTGAAATTTTAGATAAAACAACTCTAAAAGAAAATGTTGAAAAAAATCTCTTAAATAAATGTGACTGCATGATACTGAATTTCTGGGCTTGTGTGAATTATGGGGCGATTTTGACGTGTTTTGGTTTACAGTGTTTGGTTGAAGAATTAGGCTATGAAACAAAAGTAATCAATTATCTTCCAAAAGCGAAAGCAAAAAAAATCTTTAAAGGAAGTTTTTGCGAAAAATTTGCAAACGAAAATCTTAATTTAACAAAAAGAATAAATTCTATAGATGATTTTATTGCCTTAAACGACGATGCCCATACGTTCATTACTGGCTCTGATCAAATATTTAATCCTGAAATTTTAAAAACTCATCATCTTAATGCGTCAAATTGGGTGTTTTTGTTGGATTTTGTCAAAAGCAACAAAAGAAAAATCTCTTATAGTGCAAGTTTTGGCTATGAAAATTTTACAGGCGATATTTACAATAAAATGCATTTTTCAAACAAACTCAGCCAGTTTAGTGATATTTCCGTTAGAGAAGATACGGCACAAAACATACTAAAAGAACTGGAAATAGAAAACAGTGAACAGTTGATTGATGGTGCATTTCATATTCCGTCTGAGTGGCTTAATCGTGTAACAACCCTTGAAACAGAAAAATACATAGGTTGTTTTATGCTTTCTTATTTTAGAGAAAAAGTTTGGTTTAAAAATTGGCTTAAAAATTTAGAAGACGAATTTAATTTACCGATAAAAATACTGGATTTCGATCCCAAAACTCCTGTTGAAACTTGGCTTTCTTTTATAAAAAATTCTGAAATTCTTGTGACTGATTCATACCATGGTTGTTTGTTTTCTGTGATTTTTAATGTAGCATTTTTGCAAATCGAAAACGCTAAAACGCAAAGCCGCTTCGATTCTTTTTATCGACAAATTGAAATTGACTATCATTCGATAAATGAATTTAATTTTAATGAAACAAATCCAAAAGAACTAATCAAACAATTTGATTGGGAAAAAATAAACAAAAACATAGAAAACAATGTCCAAAAATCAAAACTTTGGCTCAAAAATGCACTGTTAAAGCAGCCAAAAGAAAACAAACAAAACGATATGTTGAATTATTTGGAAATTGAAATTCAAAAGCAAAAACAAGAAACCGACCTTGCTATTACTTTGTTGTTTAATAATAGACATATATATCTAAAATACAATTTGTTGAATGCTTTTGAAAGATTTCTCTTTGGTTCAATCAAGAAAAAATGCCAAGCGAAAAAACGCAAATACAAAAAATTGATTAAAACTCTAGAAAATTTCAAAAAAGAAAAGAAATATGGACTTAAATAAAAAGAGGTAAATATGCAAAAAACTGAAATAAAATTTGGAACAGACGGATTTCGAGGAATAATCGCAAAAGAATTTACTTTTGAAACAGTAGAAAGAATAATAAAAGCAATTATTTTATACATCAAAAGCCAAAACTCAAACAAAAACACAATCATAATAGGTTATGACCCTAGATTTATGGCGGTTGATTTTGCAGAATTTTCGGCAGAAATCTTTAAAAACCATGGTTTTAATGTAGTTTTGTCTTCAAAAGTTGTTCCAACGCCAATTGTTGCATACAATGCAAAATTCTACCCTGATTCCGTTGGTGCAATAATGCTAACCGCCTCTCACAACCCAAAAGAATACCAAGGAATAAAATTCATTCCGCCTTATGCGGGCCCTGCAACGAAAGAAATAACAGACGAGATTTTAAAATATGTAGATAAAGAAACAACACTAACTTTTGATGGCAAAATCACAAAAGCTGAACTGGATTTTGAATACATAAAACACTTAGAAACACTGATTGATTTTGACCAAATACAAAAAAATCCTCCAAAAATCATCTATGACGGGCTGTTTTCTTCTTCTATCGGTTATTTTGATAAAATTTTAGACAAACACAAAATTCCATACAAATCTTTCAACATGTTTCATTCTTCTGACTTTGGGGGAGGTTTGCCTGAACCCAAACCAAAATTTATGCACTACAAAGAACAAGGCTACATCACTGTTGCAAACGATGGTGACGCCGATAGATACGGTGTGATTGATGAAGAAGGGAATTACATAAGCCCAAACATCATAATGGCATTGTTGTTGAAGTATTTATATGAAAAAAACAAAAGAGGCTATATGATAAAAACCGTTGGAGTGTCTAATATTGTTGATGTTGTTGCCAAAAAATTGGGTATTGAAACAATCACGACTCCTGTGGGCTTTAAATGGTTGTCAGAAAAAATGCGAGAAAACAAAACAATTCTAGCAGGAGAAGATTCAGGAGGATTGTCCGTTAACGAACATATTCCTGAAAAAGACGGTTTGCTTGCAAATTTGTTGATTATTGAAATGTTAGCTTCAAAAAGAAAAACTCTAAACAAACTGACAAAAGAATTGAAAGACTTTGCATCTTGTGAATTTTATACAGATAGAATAGATGTCAAATTGAATACACAAGAGCAAACGCAAAAACTTATTGAAAAATTTAATAGTTTTTCTGATATTGCAGAATTTAATATAAAAGAAAAATTGACAATAGACGGCACAAAACTCTTTCTAGACAACGGTTTAACTTCTTTGTTGATTAGAAAAAGCGGAACAGAGCCGTTGTTGAGATTTTATATAGAATCTGACAATATCAACAAACTAAACAAAATAAAAGACTTTGTTCAAAAAAATTCAAACTAAAGTTATTTTATTTTGAAAGCAACGTTTGCAACAGCGGTAACTTTTTTGTCTATTGAAGAAGTATCGTTGATGCCGCCATCTGAAACATCGGTAGAATCAACCGATGTTATTTGGTAAACGCCCATTCTAACAGATTTTACTTTGCCAACAGAACTTCCTGTCGGTTTTAGCATTGATATTGCACGATTTTTTGCGTCTGTTGCAGCTTTTTCAAGCAATTTTACTTTCAAATCGCCAATTTTTGAATATTGATAATTTACATCCCAAACGTTTATGTCTATACCTTGGTTAATCAAACTTGCAATATCAGTCGAAACTTCTTTAATCAATTGAACATCAGTGCTTCTGGCTGACATTGGCTGATGCATGTTGTAAAAATCAACAACACCTGTATCTATACCTTTTGAATCTCTTTTGTATGTATAAAAACCGTTTGTGGTTTTAATTTCTATATCGGTTAGTTTTTTATTTGCCAAATATTTTTTAACTTCAGAAATTTGTCCTTGCATAACTTTGTGTGCAAGCTGTTTGTTTGGAGCTTTTACATTTATTTCAAAATTTATTGTGCCGGAATCAGATTTTACTATTTCATAAGCTGAACCTGTTGTTGTAATTACATCTTGTGAAATTGAAGAAGAAATAACTTTAACAGAAATCAAAATCGCAAAAGTAACAATGACACCGGTTAAGATTACTTGTAATTTTTCAACTTTTTCTAGCATATTTTCCTCCAAAATTAACTATATTTAAGCTATCACAAATTTTTTATCTATTCAATCAATCATACGAATTAGGTTATCGAAATCCGGTGCCAGCAGTGATTTTAGTAAGGAAGAAGTTTTTTTTGGATTTTATTTGTAAAGTTTTGTAACATAAATATATAAAATTGAAATAATGGATATATAAATGTTTTTATATAAATGTAAGCGAAATAAAAAAGAGGTCTTAAAAATGGCAGCTAATACAATGGTTTTAGATAGCAGAATAAGTACAATAATGTTAAACTTGAATATCACATCAAACACTTCTATGATTATCAACCAATATACAACTTCTGCTAACGAAATAAACAAAATCCAATCTCAAGGTGCTAAAAAAACATACAGAAGTTTAAGACAAACTTTGAAAGAAAGCTACCTAACAGGTGCTGTTGCTTACGGAAACAACTTTATTATGTAATTGATTAGTTATCGTTTAATAATCAAAAATTTAAAAGCTCACCAATCGGTGAGCTTTGTGGTTTATATTAAATTTTCTTAGCCTAGTCTGTTTCTTGGATTTAAAAATTCAGGAATATTCAAACCGTCATCAGAAGATGTAGAAGGCATTGGAGCTGATTCTTTCTTTTCTGTTTTTGGTTGAGGATTGAATGAGAATGATGGAGTTTCACCGGCATTAAATCCTGAAGATGTAAAGCTATCGAACAATCCCGGAGTGTAAACTTGTTGTTTGTTGTTGTTTGCAGGAGCAACGATTTCGCCGTTTTTCAATTCAAAACCTGTTGCAATGATTGTGATTTGAATATCACCTTGCAAACTGTCATCTACAACAGCACCAAAGATTACATCAGCATCGTCTGCAACAGCATCGTGGATAACGTTTGCTGCTTCGTTAACTTCAAACAATGTCATATCAGGACCACCTGTAACGTTCATAATGATACCTGTTGC
>CAKURN010000118.1 GCA_934675695.1 uncultured Candidatus Melainabacteria bacterium
AGATCTTTTTGGTCAAAGAGTTTATTGTGCTTTTTATTTGTTATATTAATAACACCAATAACTTCGCCTTTTGCGACTAAAGGCACGCATAACAGTGATTTTGTATTCGATAAAACTTCTTTTGCAATAAATCTGGGGTCAGCAGAACCGAGATTTGTGATTATAGGTTTTCTCTCTAAAAATACAGTACCCGCAATCCCTTCTCCAATGCCGATTTTTGCACATTGCACAGCACCATTATTGATTGCTTCTTCGAGTTTTTTGTCTGATAAACCTGAAACTATTCTTACTTGCAAAGCATTCAAAGAATAGTCATACAACATCAAAGAGCCTTTTTCTGCATCTAGTGTCACAAGGGCCTTTGAAATTATTATCTGCAAGAGTCTTTTAAGGTCATCAATAAAATTAACTGCTTGAGAAATATTGTACAAAATAGAAATATTATGCAAAGACTTTTGAAGCTGAAGAATTTCTTTGTCGTGTTTTACTTTTTTGTAGTATTTTGAAATTACAGGCTCAATGTAGTCAAAAATCTGTTCCAGTTTTTCATACATTTCTTCATCAAATTTGTAAAGCGGGTTTTCTTTGATGAGCATAATACAGATTGGTATTTGATTGTTTGAATAAAACACTCGAACACAAGTAGGATCATAAACATCTAGGTTGTTTTTTTCCAAAAAAGTGTTGTATATTTGTTTTCCAAACTCATCTTTCATACGAATTAAGCGGACAGTATTTGCAACATTCCAAAAAGCACAAGCCGTTTCATCATATTCAAAAAACTCGTTCGTTCTGGTGCTTTTGTTTGTATAAATACATCTGTAGAGTTGGTCTTCCAGTAGATATATTGCGATATCTTGGGTTTTTGTAATTTTTATACAAAAATCTTTCAATCTGTCTAAAAGGTCAAAAACATCGTCAGTTTGGTTCGCAATTGTACTAACGTCGAACATCATCTTTAGATATTTAATTATACTTTCATTAGAGGAATTTTCAAAATCTGTCATGGCTTAATTCTACCTATCCTATATAATAATTATAGTTGTTAAGCATTTAAAATTCATGAAGAAATGCCCTAAATACTACTTTTGGAGGAAAAATGAGCGAAATATGCAAAAACTGGTCAACTTGGCTATCGAAAACCAGATTTAGTTATATGACAGAAGAACAAAAGCAACAAACCTTAAATTGGCTTTTGCTCGTTAGAAATCAGGTTTTGGATTTAGCACAGTTAAAAGAAAATATGAAAATCGCTGATTTTGGCTGCGGAAGCGGATTGTTGGGTTTTGGCGTTTTAGAAAGATTCAATGACAAAGTTGAACTCATTTTTTCGGACAAATTTGAAGATTGCCTAGATGAATGCAAAAAAATTCTCCAATCTACAGAAACAAAACACAATGTAAAATTTCTTCAATCTGATTTAATTGACATAAAATTAGAAAATGATTATTTGGATAGAGCCTTGACTCGTTCAGTATTGGTGCATATTTTAGACAAACAAAGTGCATTTAATGAAATATATAGAGTTTTAAAACCAAACGGCTTGTATTGTGCTTTTGAACCTATAATTTCTCAAAACACCAGATATTATGAGCTTTTGACCCCAGATGAAATATCATTTTATGAAGAATTTAAAAACGCCGAAAAAGAATTTATGGAAAGAAAAGACGACCCTTTGGTCAATTTTACGGCAGAAACTTTAGATGAAAACTTGAACAATTCAGGCTTTAGCGACGTTTTGATTAATGTTGTTGTTACTCCTTCAAAATATTCGCCAAACAAAGAAGCAATAAAAAATTGGTTCATAAATCCTCCTGCACCTGACCAAAAAACAATGAAAGAAAGGTTTTTAGAGTATTTTGAAGAAAAAAAAGTAGACAATTTCATAAAAGAAGTCCAAAACGCTCTTTCTGATAAAGAAATACAAATAAATTCCAAAATCGCTCTTATTCAAGCCCTCAAGTAGAATTTTAAAAAAGCAGAAATTTTTATATAATATTTTTATGGAAAATTTAATTGAAATAAAAAATCTAGAAAAAATCTACATACCGGAAAAATCCTTTCTAACACCAAAAAAACCACCCCAAAAAGTCTTGTACGACATAAATTTAAACATAAAAAAAGGTGAAATCGTGTCACTGGTTGGAGAATCAGGATGTGGAAAAACGACGCTTGCAAATTGTATTCTAAAATTAATCGAACCAACAAGCGGCGAAATTTTTTATGACAATCAAAATATCCTAAAATTCAACAAAAAAGAAACTTTTGAATATCGAAAAAAAATTCAAATGATATTTCAAAATCCTTATTCCAGTTTAAATCCAAAAATGAAAATCGAAGAAACCCTTCTAGAACCTTTAAAAATCCACAAAATAAAAGACGAAAAACAAAAAATCGAAGAAATAACTTCTCTCGTTGGTATTTCAAAAGATGACTTAAAAAAATACCCTCACGAGTTTTCCGGAGGACAAAGGCAAAGAATTGCAATAGCAAGAGCATTAATCTTAAAACCCGAATTTATCGTAGCGGATGAGCCTGTTAGTGCATTAGATGTAAGCATTTGTGCAAGCATTATTAATATGCTTCTTGATTTAAAAGAAAAATTGAATTTGACTATACTTTTTATTTCTCATGACCTTAATTTAGTAAGATATTTAAGTGACAAAATTGCAGTTATGAATAAAGGCGAAATCGTTGAATATAACTCAACAGAAGAAATATTTAACAACCCCAAAAACGAATATACGAAATTTCTTTTGTCACAAATTAGAACAATAAAATAGCAATTTTTTTTCTTGAGTTGTTTTGTGTGAAATGTCAGCACCAAAAAAAGGAAAATCCCCATGCAACTCTCTCTTTCTCAAACAAGTTTTGAAAGAAACAAATTCAAACACAATAAAGAACCAAAAATCAAAAACAAAGGCGTAAATAGGGCAAATCTTGTTTATAGTGTCGCAACAGCACCATTATCACTTGTCGGTTCAGGAATTCTTGGACAAATGAAGAAAATTAAACTCAACGACCAAGAAACTGACAATTTTGCAAAAGCAGTAGATAAAGGTTTAAAAGATTCAAAATTATTTGATAAAGGAGTTAGAGCTTGTACAGTTGAATATGTCGAAAAAGATTCAAGTTCAGCTATTAAAAATTTATTAAAAAGTTTAAAAGAAGGAACAATATTTACAGAAGAAAATATGGAAGGAACAAAAGAAGCTGTAAAAGAAGCTCTTTCCGGTCCAAAAGAATGCGATATAGATGCATATAACGCTCTAAAAGAAGAAGTTGGCTCTATAAAATTCATTAAAAAGCTAGCAAAACACTTTGGAACAGATATGGAACATACTAAAGAAACGGTAGCAGATATACTGATGTCAAGATACAAAAGCGGAAGCAACGCTTGTTATTTAGCTCATGCAAATAAAATCATCACTCCTGATAAAGTTCTTAGAACATCAACTTTTCACGAAATGGGTCATGCACTAAATGCAAACGGGGGAATTATTCTAAAATCACTACAAAAAATGCGTCCAATGCAAACACTTGCTCCTTTAGTGTTGTTGATTGCTTTAGCTAACAAAAGAAAAACAACTGATAAAACAAACGAAAACGATTCCAAAATCCAAAAAACAAAAGATTTCGTTAAAAGAAATGCAGGAAAATTGACTCTTTTTGCTTATGCACCTATGGTTTTAGAAGAAGGACTTGCAACACTAAGAGGTGAAAACATAGCAAGAAAATTAGTAAAAAGTGGCGATTTGTCTAAAGAATTGTTCAAAAAAGTCAAATTAACAAACGCCGGTGGTTTTGCATCTTATGCTCTCACTGCAATTGGCACTGCTCTTGTCACAAAATTGGCAATAAAAGTAAAAGACAATATCCAAGCAAAATACGAACAAAAAATTCAAAATAAAAAATCCATGATATAATAGACAAGTTGGAATTAAAAAAGGTTTTTTATAATGAATAATATTGAAAAAATAAGAAGTATGATTAGAGATATTCCTGATTTTCCAAAAAAAGGAATATTATTTAAAGACATCACAACTGCAATAAAAGACGCTGAAACCCTAAAATTAATAATAGATGAAATGCATGATGCATTTAAAGAAGAAAAAATCGATTATATTGTGGGTCTTGAATCTCGTGGTTTTATCTTTGGCGTGCCATTAGCATACAAATTCAACTGCGGTTTTGTTCCAATCAGAAAACCAAACAAATTGCCGGCACAAACAATTTCTCAAGAATACGAACTTGAATACGGCACAGACAAAATCGAAATTCATAAAGACGCTCTTAAAAAAACAGATAGAGTGTTGATTGTTGACGATTTACTTGCAACCGGAGGAACAGCAGCTGCTGCATTTAAATTGGTTGAACAATTAGCGACACCTGTTGGTGCTTGTTTTTTGATTGAATTGTCAGATTTAAAAGGCAAAGAAAAACTTCCAAAAGAAACAAAAATCGTTAGCCTCATTAAATATTAATTTATTAAATACTCATATTTTTAAATTCGTTATAAGCGTTCAACATTTGGTTTCTTAATTGAATTGCCATTTGCATAGCAAGTGCTGATTTTTGTGCAGAAATCATTACCTGATGGACGCTTATATCTCCACCTGAAGCAAAAGTTTCTATGTCTTTTTCGCTTTGTCTTTGGCTCATATTCAATTCAGTTATCCCGCCTGAAAAACTTTTTCCTATGTCGTTTGCTAGTTTTGCAGTTGGAGATAGTTCTGTTGGCGTATTTTCACTGATTTTTAAATCAGCTTTTAAAGGTTTTGTTTTTTGAGTTTTGTTGTTGTTTATTGAATTGAACACTTCTTCAAAATTTAAACCGGCGTTTAGTGTTTCGTTACTAGAGTTGATAGAATTTGAAAACGTTTTATTAAATTCAGAAATTGAATTGTCAAAACCGTTCATGTTGAAGTTTGGATTTATTTCAAAATTAGACATTTTTGTTTCCTTTTTTCTATCTTGTGTTTAATTGATATTTTTGCCGATTATCGCACCGGCTTCGCATTTCGCTTCGCTTCAGTCGTAACGGCGGCTATCTAAGGACTTCGTAAATTAAATCTCAACGATTTAATTTACTTCGCACAGTTTTATATATTTATAGCACTTTGTATCATGGTTTTTGTCGTCTGGGCTATCGTAACATTTGCTTCATAAGCCCTCGAGGCATTTACCATATTGACCATCTCCTCTACAATATTTACATTCGGCAACTCTACATACCCGTCTTTGTCTGCATCAGGGTGGTTTGGGTCATAGACAATTCTGGTTGGATTGTCAGCATCAGTAATAGAATTTACCATAACACCTGTTGC
>CAKURN010000119.1 GCA_934675695.1 uncultured Candidatus Melainabacteria bacterium
TATAGTACTGATGAATCTATTGTTTTATAGTCAGAACCGGTATGTTTTGCATTGTATTTATATAATTGTCTTTGGGTGAATGACAATTCAGGACCCTCAGTTCGTTCACCATTTGTATATTTTGATGTTTCTTTATCAACTGTATAAGTTTCAACATTTTGCATTGTACCATCAGCATCACGTTTATATACTTGTTTGTATTGAACATCGGTGCCATCAGGCAATTTTCCAGAGTAATCAGCCGTTCTACTTGTTGTATTGCCATCAATATCTGATGCTGTATTTGTAGATTTTTTAACACCTGATTTTGTAGTTTCAAAAGTTTCTTCGTTAATAGTAGCGCCATTACTCATTTCTTTTTTACTTACTGGTTTGTAATCTTCATATTTAATTTCGTGGCTAGAACCATCTGCACCTTTTTTAGTTGCTACACCATTTCCATTTTCATCAACTTTAAATTCATAGCCATCTCCAGTAAGCTTAGATTTCTCTGTTTCAAATGCTTGTTTGTTTGCTTTGGTTGTTGCTTGCACTTGTGCTTCTCGTTCAGCTTTTGCTTGAGCTTTTGTAGTGTTTTGTTTTTTAATTTCGCTATATTCTTGTTTTTTACCTTTTATTCGATTTTCAAAATTAGTCTTAGCTTCGTTATACTTTTCAGAATAATCTGCAGAATTTTTATCCAATTTTTCTGTAGCTTCTTTAAATTCAGCTTCCGCTTTTTCATATTTACCGGTTTTATCACCTTTTTTGTAACCGTCTAATTTACCTTTAGCTTCTGCTACATTTTTTTTGAGTGTTTCTAATTCAGTACCTTTTTTACCTTCACTTCTTGCTTTATTTAATGCTTCTTGTGCATCAGCCAATTCTTGTTTTGTTTTATTTACTTCTTGTCTTTGTCGTTGAACATCACCAGCTTTATCACCATAGCGTTTTTTGTCTGTGTAATTTTGGAATTCGTCTTTAACGTATTTTTTTCCGTTTCCTAATCCTTTGTTTACTTGAAATTCTTTGTATTTTTTTTCAATATTTTCTAATTTAGCTTTTGCGGTATCATAGAAGCCTTTTGCATTAGATTTTGTTTCTTTGAATGCTTCTGATAAAGTTTCTTTTGAAAGTCCTTTTTCTCTAAAGACATCTACTGTTGAAGAACCATGATTTAATTGATTGTTTAATGATTTTGCAGAAGCTTTTGCACCGGTTACAGACAATGCAGTTGTAAATGCACCAGAACCAATATGTTCCCAAGCGGCTTTTGCGTCAGCGTCGTTTGTTGCACTGTTTGCTAAATTAATAGCTCCAACAACTTCTTTTGCACCTTGAATAGCTCCATAAGCAGCTAATCCACCTAAAACAACAGGACCAACCACGGGAACAAAACCGACTGCTGTCATTGCTAATGCTTTTACCGGATGTTTAACAGCTGCTTTTATAATATTTGCACCGCTTCTAACGACACCTTGAGCAACATTTGCTACTTTTGAAAACAAACTAATGTGACCATCATCTTTTCCATCTGTACAAGTATTGCCTGAGCCGACATTACCTGTAATACCACTTGTAAAAGAGTCAGAAGCAGGTGAATTGCCTAAAGAAGCGACTGACGCACTTGTTTGTTGTTTTATTGAATTGGTTTTGTTTTGTTGAGTATTTTGGACATTTTGTCCATATTTCTTCTTGATTTCTAAACCGTTTTTCGTTTCATAACCTACAGTAAGTCCCATATATATCCTCCTAATTTGTGTGTATAAACTATATAAGTATTTTTTTGTTTTAAAATTGACTAATTATTAAGTGATGTTAAAGAAGCTATTTTAATTTCCATATTGTTCAATTGCACCTAGAGCAGCGTTTCCACCTAATGCATATAATGCTTGTGATACTGCTTCGTATCCAAATTTTGCAATTATTGCTTCATTAGAAAGTGTTTTATTGCTTAATGCTTCTGCAATAGCTAGAGCGTCTTTGCTAAGTCCGGTTAGTGTTTTTAATGGGTGAGATACCAACCTATATGCATTCATTACTGTATTAATTGCACTAGATTTTGTTGTATTTGTAGCAAGACTAGCTGCAGTAGCTTGTGTGTTTTGAGTATATTTGTTTACAGTAGAAGTTAATCTTCCAAAGCCTGTTTTCGACTTTGCTGCAGATAAATCAGAAGTTGCAGTCTGTACTTTTCCATTGGCGTTATTTATTTTTCTAACCAAATTGCCTTTTCGTCCACTTGCTTGGGGAGTCCATTTGCCATTTTGTTTAAAGCTAGCTGGATCATTTTCTAGATTTTTAAGATCTGACTCATATCTATGTAAATCTTTCTTAGCATTTTTCAAATCCTTCTTAGCATCTTTATACTCTGTACGAATTTGTTTTCTATTGGCATTAGATGACTTGATTTTGTTTGGAAGTGATTTTAGCCAATTAAATGCAGATGTTAAATTGTTTTTTGTAGAAGCAAATGAATCCTTAAAAAATGCCCTTGTAGTATCAACAATTCCGTTTTCTTTTACTTTTGTAAAGAAAGTATCACCGTTTAATTTCGACATATTGCTACTTGTGCCACCTGCACTCTTTTGCATTGCACCATAGCTAGCTTTCATACCTCTATAGGAAACAACTGTTGTCACAGCACCTTGACCAACACGTTCCCATGCAGCTTTTGCTTCTGCATCTGTTTTTGCACTAAGTGCTTCAATTACATTTTTGCCTGTATTATATACACTGGTTGCAATTCCAACCCCACAAGCAAAAATACCAATAGCAGGACAAGCTATGCTAACAGCACTAGCTCCTAGAGTAAATAGCGTTTTTCCTAAAGAAAATTTGCCATTAGAAGTAAACGCACCTTTTATCATAGTTGGAATAGTTCTAACTGCACCTTGGGCAATGTTTCCAAGTATACTCAAAGGACCAATCTTTCCATTATCTTTGCCATCTGTACAAGTGTTACCTGAACCGACATCTCCAAATAAATCAGATATCAAAGAGTCATCTTGAGAAGATGAACTCGAACTACTATTAAATACACTATCAGATTCAGTTGTAGCACTAGCACCCGTATTTCTTAAATACAGATTTCTTGCACGTTCTTGTGCAGCATTGATATCATAACCTGATGATATTGTGGTCATTTTTGTTTACCTCGTATCTAAAAGTATAGTTAATTAATAAAAGTATTTTTCAGACACGAAATTGACAAAAAAGTTACTTTTTGTTAACAAAAGTTAATAAAAAATATATATAATTGATATACTCAATCTAGAAAAGTTGTATAAATATTATTCTTCGTAAAAATTGTTAGTAATTAAATTTACGTATTCAACCATATGAGAAAAATAATCCAAATTGCATTCGCCGTTTATTATTATGTCACATTTTTCTTTGTTTGGGATTAAGTATTTTTTACCTGCTTCTACAATATAATCCCAATGTTTAAGAGCATTTTCTTCGTCTTGGTTTCTTTGGATTGCTCTATTCATAAAACGATTTTTGCGTTCATTTTCGTCTAAATCAATATATACTTTTATATCAAAGACATCTTGAACTTTTTCGTATATAGAGCACATTCCTTCAACAATGATTACTTTTTGGGATTTAACAGGGATAGATTTTGGTTTTGATTTTCCTGTACCGTTAACCAAATATTCAGGGGTCAAAACATCTTCGCCATGTTGAAGTTTTAATATATCTTCTTTCAACAAATCTAAATCGAAATTATCAGGAGAATCGATATCATAGCCTGAATCTCTCAATAAATCAAAATTGCCGTATTTTTGTATTAAAGCTGAAATATCGTTAAAATAGTTATCAGCTGTTAATATAGAAATTGGTAAATTGAGGGCTTTTATACATTCTGTGATTTTTTTGCAGATTGTAGATTTACCACTGGCACTTTGTCCGCTAAGTGCGATTAAAATTCTATCGTTAGGTCTATCAATAAGGCGATTTGTAAAGTCATCAAGAAAATTTTTTCTGTAGTCAATAATCATTTGTTTGTCAGATTTTTTGTCGTGATTGATGATTTGTTTAAATTTTGTTTGAAGATAAAAAGCCAACAATGATCTGCCTGAACGAGTAGAGCAGTTAGGTTTTTGAATTTTCTCTTTTGTTTGAGATTCTAATAAATTTTTAACTAAAATGTCCATTGTGTCTTTATAAATCACCTAAATTTTTTTATTTGCCAGTTTGTTTAATAGTTTTTCAATTGTGTTACGAATTTGTAATATATTTCTATCCAAGATTTCTGATTTAGCTACAAAAATAAGGCTTTGATAATTATTAATTATATCATTATTTTCACTTAAAAACATTAATCTGATATTTTCTCTCATCAGACGTTTTATTCTGTTTCTTTTTGTAGCACGTTTGTGAACTTTTTTAGATACAACAAAACCTACCCTGGTGGGGCAGCTTTTGTCTGTTTTTAATCTTCCTGCATACAAAATTAAAAAATCATCTGAAACAATATTTCTATTTTTGTATGTTGCATTGAATGCAAATTTAGAATTTAATCTGTTTTGTTTTTTAAGCACGATTTTTTGCTGTAATTGCTACTTCGTGACGTCCTTTTGCACGTCTAGCGTTGATAACACGTCTTCCGTTTTTTGTAGACATTCTAGCTCTAAAACCGCTAACATTTTGTCTTTTTCTTTTTGTACCTTCCAAAGTGCGGCGCATTTTTATTCTCCTTGTGAAATTAATTTTACAACTTGACATTGAAACAATGTCGGTATTTACTATACTATATTAGACAAAATAAGGTGTCAAGGATTATGAATACAAATGTAAACAAAGATACAAAACTTGGTGTTATAGGCTGCGGAAAAATGGCAAGTGCTATTTTAGGCGGCATTGTAAAAAATAATTTTATAAATAGTGAAAACATTTTCATTTACGATGTAAATGAAGAAGCAAGTGAAAAATTATCAGAAATATACGGTTTTAACAAAGTAAATTCTATAAAAGATGTTTTGAAATTGACAAATACATTGCTTTTGGCAGTAAAACCTTTTGTTGTTGATGAAGTATTAAAAGAAATTAAAGAAAACTATAACAATCAGCTCGTTTTGTCGATTTTAGCAGGAGTAAAAATCGAAAAATACAAAAATGCTATTGAAAATATAAAAATAGTAAGAATCATGCCAAACACTCCGGCTCTAGTGAATATGGGAATGAGTGCCGTTTGTCCGGATGAAAAAATTACTGAATTAGAAATTGATTTCGCTCTTGATTTTATGAACAATTGCGGAAAAGCAATAAAAACAACAGAAGACAAAATTGACGTAATA
>CAKURN010000120.1 GCA_934675695.1 uncultured Candidatus Melainabacteria bacterium
TACCGTAAAGACTTTCATCGCCGACAATACTCGAAAGGGTAGTCGCACCCTTTTTATGGTATTCATTACTTTAATCTGGTTTAGAAAGAACATACTTTTATTCATTTTCATTAACTTTTTATACAGATTTCTAAAAATTTCTATAGCTAATATTTATTTAATTTGTCTAATAACTGATTTGGAAGTTAAAACCACAATTACTGTTTTTGTTAGAAATATATTTTAATAAAAATATATGTATTCACTACTTTTAAATAAAATATATAAGTATTAAAAATATCAGACTATTGCTTAAAATACCGATATTTTTTAACTTCTTTTTTCTTTTCCTTGTAAACATTTGTAAAATACTCAGTTCAAAACCTAAATTTTCAAAAAATAAAAACGATATATGAACTATACATTTACTAATGATAAAGAAAGGCGAAAACATGAAAATCGATCCAGCTCAAATCCCAGCACAAAATCAAGGAACAAAATTTGAAGTTCCAAAATACGAACCAAAAGAAGTTAGCGTTTTTAATGACAAATCTATTATGACTGAAAACTATATGGAAGAAGTGGACAATATTTTAGATAAAGACGGTGATGGACTTGATGAATTAGGTAGAGAAGTTACTAGATATTTAGATAATAGTGGTGATGGCAAAACCGATTCAGTTCATTATTTTGAATATGATGAACAAGGAAATAAAACAGCTACATATTTTGATGGCGGCAATAATGGAGAAATTGATTATGCTGAGTATTATGAATATGATGAACAAGGTAATAGAATAAGTATGTACCGTGATACAGGTAATGATGGCGAAATAGATTCAGCTAGGTATTATGAATACGATGAACAAGGTAATAGTACGGCTATATATTTTGATGGAAATAATGACGGAATAATTGATAGCGTAGATTATAGAAATGAAACCCCAACATCTGATACACAAATCCCAGAAGATAATGGATATGAAACCCCAACATCTGGTCCAGAAGATAAAGGAACTGGAAAAGGCGGTGCTATTAAGGATAAAGATCCATTTCCTAAAGAGGTTATTGAAAATTTGAAAAAAAATCAAAAGAAATCAGATGATTTCTTAGATAAGTAAGTAAATATATAATTAAAATACTTTTCTACTTTAAAGCAGTGTAATTCTAGTATTGTGTAGATTGCACTGCTTTTTTGTGACAAAGATGGTTAAATTCTAGCAAAATTTCTATGTCGGAAATACATCTCAAGAAAAACTATACGTAAATGCAGCAAACTGCAGTTGGATAAAACCCGAAGAAATGAACAATTTTGGTGAAATAAAATGGATTGTTGTTCCAAATAATAAATCATTTTAATGTATCATACATTCTTTTGATTTCTTTTATGTCTTGCCACATAAGCCACTTCGGGCTGCCTTTTTCTTTTGAATCGTTTCTTAATAAATATGATGGGTGAAATATTGGAATCATCTTGCTTCCGTATGGGCCATCAAACCATTTTCCTCTTGCTTTTGTTATTCCTCTTTCGTTTGGCAAAAGGGAATTTAGTGCAATATTTCCACAAACAAGAATAATTCTGGGTTTTAAAATTTCTATTTGCGAATCCAAAAATTCTCTACATAGAGATTTTTCTTCAGGTAAAGGGTTTCTATTTTCCGGAGGCCTGCATTTTATTGTATTGCAGATATAGACGTCTTTTTGTCTAGATAAACCAACTGATAGAAAAATTCTATCCAACAACTGTCCTGCACGTCCAACAAAAGGCAAACCTTTCATATCTTCCCAATAGCCCGGAGCTTCGCCTACTAACATTAATTTTGAATTTGGTATTCCATCAGAAAACACAACATTGTGCCTTGTTTTTGACAAAGGACATTTTTCGCAGTGAAGACATTTTTGTCTTATTTCTTCTAATTTTTCGTACATAGATTACTCTTTGTTATATAAAAATTTTGTTCCGTTAACGAAACTTTTTACAATGGCGTTTGCAAAAGTTCCTCTTGCTGACCAATAAGAAGTATGAGCGAGCAAAGCTGATCTTTTTGACCAAATTTTTGAATTGTCATAAATAACACCTTTGGGGTCGTTTATTTTTATATTTAAAATATCTTCTATTTCTTTTATAGACAAATTGTTGCCAGAAGGGAAGCCGAGTGGGTCTTCTCTAAAATTAACGGTCAAGAAATAAATCCCATTTTCAAAAATGTATTTTAGCATATATTTTGAATAAAATGTGATTTCCCAGTCTTTGTCTGCTATGTCTGAGTAAAACAAAGGTAATGGACTTGCAAAATTAACAACAGCCTTTACTCTGTCTTTTGGTGCACAAAATTGTTCTGTTGCTGTATTTAGGTTTTTGTAATTTTCTTTTAGAATTTTTTCGTTTTGATTTAAGACAAAATGTCCGTCGTTAGACAATGTTCCTAAATTGCCTTTATTATGCAACAAAGCAGATAAACACGTGTCGTTTTTTGGATTGTTGTGGACAAAAGTAGAAAAATCATCTGAAATATTTAATGAAGTGAGAAATTTTTCCGGATTTATGTAGGGTAATTTGTACAGCATATATTGATACGTAACAAAAGTACCTGCACTATATCCATACAAAACTACATTTTGTTCATCATTTGCAAGAGATTTTACTTTTTCATTTAATTCATCTAAAATCAAAAGCATATTGTGGTCTTTTTGTACCCAAATGGCATCATGCATAAACTGAGTCAATAAACTTCTCACTTCGTATGCAATTAATGACGAATAACCTTTTGAGATATTTAATCTTTCTTTTACAAAATCAAGGTCAGTTTTGCTATTGTAGCCCCAAAAGAATATTTCAGGTGTGGGGTTAATCGTTAAATTGTGTACTTTTGACCAATTTTTGATAGTTGGATTTTTTTCAAACTTCTTTTTTATTGTGGGGTGAAGTTTGTTTACACCTTTTATGTACCAATTTTTCATTTTTTCATCATTGTTGTTTGAACCATTGATATATAAAAAAGTCAAATTAGTGTTTTCTATAGCAAAAGCGTTTAGTCCAAATAAACACATGGCAAAAATAATTAAAATCTTTTTCATAAGAAAATTTTACCACAATTTTGTTTTTTATATTGAATCAAATCTTTTTGTCAGTTACTGAAGAAATATTTTTCTTATGGTAGAGTTATTGTAGTTAATTTTTAAAAACAATATTAAATGAGGTTAAAAATGAAAAAGGTTCTTTGTTTTGGAGATAGCAATACTTTTGGTTTTATTCCAAAAAATGGTGGAAGATATTCAAAAAACGAACGCTGGAGCGGAATATTATCTGAAATTTCAAAACAAGAATTTGAAATAATAGAAGCAGGCTGTAACAATAGAACTTGCGTTGCAAAAAACGTTCAAGGAATAGAATATATTGGTGTAAAAATTCTTTCAAAATACGTAAAAGAAGATATAGATACGGTGATTTTGGCTTTAGGAATTAATGATGTTCAGTTTTTGTATGATGTTACTGTAGATAATATAAAAAATGGAATGGAAGAATTGATCAATATTTCAAAAACAATTAATCCCAATATTGAAATTGTTATTGTTTCGCCAAACAGTGTTACAGAGGATATTTTTAACGGATATTTTGTTTGCCAATTCAATGAAACTTCTATTGAAAAATCAAAACAAATTTCCGAAAAATATTTTGAATTGTCAAAAAAATACAATTGCAAATTTTTGGATTTAAATAAAATTGCAAAAGTTTCAAAATTTGATGGTCTTCATTATGAAAAAGAAGAACATGAAAAAATTGCGAAAAAGATGTATGAAATACTAAAAAAATAAAGCTAATTTTTTAATCTTTTTCTTAAATTTTTCCAATCGGGGCAGTATTTTTCAACTTCTTTCCAAAAAGACTCTGAGTGGTTTTTTACTTTTGTATGGCACAATTCATGAATTAAAACATAATCTATTACATCAAAATCGTATTTCATTAAGTTTATGTTTAAATTTATATTGTTGTCGAATGAACAACTGCCAAACCTTGTTTTTTGGTTTCTTAGAGAAATTTTTTTGTAAGAGAAATTGTATTTTTTGGCTAAAAAATCTAACCTAAAAGTTAAATATTCTTTTGCTTCTATTTTTAATGCTCTTAAATACGCTTCATAAAGGGGTTTTTGGATAATATCTGAATAAAAATCATAACAATCATTATAATAAAAATAAACAATCTTGTTTTTTGTTTCTGTTTTTATGATATTAGATTTTATGATTTTTAAAGTGTCGAATTTTGTTTTAAAATCAGGTGAGATGAAATTTTCTTGTATTTTAAAATTTTTTATTTTGTCAAAATTCTTAATTAAAAAATCTTTTGCAGTTTTATATGGACAAAAATACGGCATAGTCACTAAAACACTATCTTTTTCTTTTAGAGAAATTTTTATTGATTTTGAAAAAGGGTGCTTTTTGTAGTTTATTTTAAAATTATCAATTTCTTCTGTTTTTGTTTTGGGCATAAATTGATTATAGCATCAAATTTATTGTAGTGTTTCGAGATATTCTTTGTATTGCTCAAGAGCCATTTTACAGGCATTGAAATACCCTAAAGAAGTCAATTGGTCTTTGCCGTTTGATATAGCTTCTTTGTAGAAATCTTTGTTTGTATTTTTGATTTCGTCTAACAATTCATCTATTTCTTCTTCTGATGGATTTTTTTCAAAGACAATCCAAGGTGTAGTAGAATTTTCTTCTGTTGTTATATTGCCTCTTTTATATGGTTCTGTAATTTTAATTATTTTGTTTTTTAAATCTTTACTAGGTTCACCATAAAAATACATTGTAACAGGGTCTTCTCTTAAACCCCATTTTAAAATATCTGTTGGAAATTTGTATTCAAAATTCTTTTCTTCTTTTAATAAGTCATCTAATTGATTAAACAAGCCTACGCTGCCTTTTACATTTAAAGAAGCTCTATAAATATTGTTTTCATCAAAATCTCTTTTGGTGTGTCTTAAACTCCAATTGCCGGCTTTGCTCATTCTTACGCCTGCTTTTCTTGATAACATTGATACATAAATCACATCACCAACTCTATCTGAAAAATTGTCTTTTCCATAGTTGATAGTATATTTTCCTGTTTTTCTCAGTTGTGAATAATTGTCGTGGATTGTTTTTCCCCAGTTGATTTCACCGTCAAATTTTTCTTTTAGTTCATCTGTTGACAATTTGTGAGGGTAATTTTTTATAATTGCATTTTTTTCTTCATCTACAGTTCCGTACAATTC
>CAKURN010000121.1 GCA_934675695.1 uncultured Candidatus Melainabacteria bacterium
CTAGAATACCTTTATATCCCATATAACCTTTTGTAATTTCATAATCTGTATTGCAAATCCCAACGACAGAAGTCTTTATTAATACTTCATTTTCTTTTACTTTTGGCATTGGAAAATTTTTATCAAGTTTTAATTCATTATCAAATACTAAAGCTTTCATTTTTTCTCCCCTTTTTATAAATTTCATTTTAATTAAAGAAGAAACTTAATACAAGTTTTTCATTTTTGTTCTTTTAATGTAAAATATAAATCAAGGTTGAGAAGACAAAATATCAATGGTTCGTGAATTATTAACACAAAGAATACTAAATTTGAATTTTCTTTTGCAAGAAAAAGAAAAGATTGAAGACTGCTATACTTTAATATTAGAAACTATCCTTAATGACAACAAAATTTTGTTGTGTGGAAATGGGGAAGGGGCTTCTATTTCAAATAGCTTAGAAAATATTTTTGTTACTAAATTTAAAAAAGCAAAGAAAAATATACAATCAATATCCCTAAATTCAAACCCGACTTTAATTACATCAATCGCTTCTGAAAGCTCTTTTGATGATATATTTAAAAAACAAATAGAAAACATAGGAAAAAAGGGAGATTTACTGATTGCTTTTTGCCCGATTGGAACAAACAAAAACATTATAGAAGCAATTAAACAAGCGAAATTTCAAAACATCAAAGTAATTCTTTTAACAGGACAAACAAAACTAAACTACAATATTGACCTAGAAATAAATGCTACAGGAAATTCCGATGAACAAATTTTTGAAATGCACAATGTAATTGTCCATACGGTTTGTGAATTAATCGAAAACAATTTTCTAAACTAAGCAACTTTTTTATAAAAAAAGTTTTTATTTAAATATAGAAATGAAAATAAATTCAATAAAACAAAATAATTTTTATTTGCCTAATTTTAAACAAAAATTAGAACAAAATAACACGCCAAAAACTCAGCAAAATTCTACAGTTTTGCCTTCTTGTGGCGTTAGTTCTGCAATTGTTCAACCACAAATCCCTGTTCAATACCAAAAAATTGCTGAAATTCCGATTTTGGGCTTAAAAGAAAACGCTTCTGTATTTAAAATGTCAAACGGACAAACTGTAGTTATTGCACCCAAAAAAGGAAAATTCTACATTAAAACAAAATTCAATGTCGGTTCAAACAACGAAACCGAAGACATAAAAGGTATAAGCCACTTTATTGAACACAATTTGTTTGCAGGAAGCAAAGACCTAAAACCAAAAGAATTTGACAAAAAAGCTCAAATTCTAGGTGCTGAAAGCAATGCTGCAACATCAAGAACCCGCACTGAATATTTTATGTCAGGGTATCTACTTGATGATGATAGTTTAGAAAACTACATAAAACTTAACGCAAATTTGACCCAGTTTCCGACTTTTAATAATGAATATGTAACAAATGAAAAAGGTGTCGTAAAATCAGAAATCGATTCTTCCCTAGATGATGAATTAGAAACAATTATGGGCAAATGCCTAAAAAATCTCTACAACATTAAATACAAAAATGGCGATATTCTAGGTTCAAAAGAAAACATAGACAGTTTCACAAGAGAACAATTGTTCGATTACTACAATACATACTATACCCCAGACAATACAACAACGATTATTGTAGGAGATGTCGATACTGATGAAACAATGAAATTGGTTTCAAAATATTTTAACAAAAAACCTGATTATTCAAATGTTTCAAAAAGAAATTACCCGATTTTAACTACAACAAATAAACCAATCAGAAATGATTTTATTTCAAAAACAGCAAAACTTTCGACTTGTCAAATTGCACTTGCTATGCCTGACAATCTATCAGAAGAAGATAAAATAAAGCTTGATATAATGAGAATATTGCTCAATAGAGAAAATTCTAAAATATCAAAACAATTGGAAGAAAAAGATGCGACATTCAGCATCGAAAAGCCGTTTGAAATCAACAAAAATAGCAAAGTCGACCAAGAAGCACTTCTTGTTAATGTAATTTCATCAGAAGAAAATATAGAAGATTCAATAAATACAGTCTTAAACGGTATGACTGAATTTATGAATGGAAATTATTCAGCTTCTGATTTAGAACTTGTAAAACGTCAACTATTAGAATCAATCAACGCAAAAAAACAAGACGAATACGAAATCGTTGATTTAGTTGAAACTGTGCTTGATAACAAAAATCCACTTTTAGAACAAAAATTGTCTAATTCTATTCAACAAATAAACCCAAAAACTTTCGGTTTTGAAATGAGAAAGTTGATTGATTTTAATAAAATGTCAATGGTTGTTAATCACGCAAAAGACACAACAAAAGACGAAATAGAAAACAACTATTCAAACCAAAAACAAACAACAACGACCCTAAACAATCAAATTTCTTTTACATCAAAAAAACAAGTAGACCAAATGCTCATTGATGACATAAATTCAATAAGAAGCTATTATTTACAAAACAACTTTAGAATTAATACGGTAAATACTCCAAACACGAATACAACCAATTTGATGTTTGATTTCTTTACCGACAAATTCCAAGACGTTCCACGTGTGCAATTGGATTTATTAGAAACTATGCTTAATCTTGGACCTTCTAATATGTCAAAAGATGCGTTTTTAGATTACACAATAAAAAACGACCCTGTTTTTGTAACAATTGAAAATTCAGGTATTACATTCAATACTTTTTCAGACAAAAGTTCTAATATAGAAAACAACATCAAAATTATGAAACAAATAATGGCTTCTCCAAATTTTGATGAAAAAGAATTTCAAAAAACAAAAGAAAGAATGAAAAAAGACATTTTAATAGAAACAGAAACCTTAACAGACAAAGAAACTGCTATTATGTATCCAAACTATTCTATGTCAAAAGAAGAAAGATTAAATATTCTTGAAAAAACTTCGCTAGATGATATAAAAAGGCTCTATGCCCTATTGTGGCAAAATTGTTCAGCAGAAGCAACTATTTCTTCTGATTTTTCTAAAAATTCTCCTTTAGTTGATACATTAAATAAAGAATTGTTCTCTTATCCAACATTCAAAGTTTTTGACAAAACGAAAGACTACTATACAAAAACATTTGCCCCAAATCAAAAAGAAATCACAATTACAAAACCAACTGAAAAAACAAAATCTGATATTAATATGATTTTTAATTTTGAAGCACCAAAAGACGATTTTATGAGTCTAAAAATTTCTTTGTTAAAAGATGTTTTATCTAGAAGACTCTTTGATGAATTAAGAAACAAACAAGGACTGGTCTATGGTGCAGGTGCTATGCAAGATTTTATAAACAATATTTCTGAAATAAGACTATATACAGATGTTGCAGTAACAAAAAAAGAAGAAGTAGAAAACATCTTAAATGCTTTTAAACAAGAAGTAGAAAAACTAAAAACAACTCCAATTACGGAAGATGAACTAAAAACAATAAAAAATTCAGACAAAACAGAAATTTTAGATATAATAAACGATGAAATCAGTTCGTTTATAAAACATACTTCGCAATCCGGAGAAAAAGACGGCATTTATAGTTTGTATAACGAGATGAAACTTCTAGACAAAATCACTCCGCAAGACATTCAACAAGCTGCACAATACGTCTTTAAAAATCCTCCAATCACAAGTATCGAAACCAGCCAAAAAATTCTTGATGAAATGAAGAATTAAATTTCTCCTATTGGAAAATGATGACATAGTTTCGTTTTTAAAATAAAATTTCTTTTAAAAACGGAGGAAAATTGTCAAAAATTTCTTACAAAAATGCCATCATAGTTTTTTTGGTTTTTTGCTTTTTTGTAAATATTCCTTCTTTTGCAATAGAAGAAGACATAAATACACCAAAACAAAAACAATTTCTTTTCTTTAAAAAGAAAAACAAAAAAGAAAACACAAAACCAACAAAAGAAGACAAAATCGAAAAAAGAGTTTCAAAATTATTTACAGGGAAAAAAGCTAGAGTAGAAGCGATTATACTCCCACCTGTCAGACAAGGCAGACCAAAAATACCTTTTAATCAATTAAAAGTCATGACAATCGAAGATTGTGTAAATTATGCAATGGAACACAATCCAAATCTTTTTTCTTCAAAAAGCAGGGTAGAAGCTGTAAAAACCGGTGCAAATCAACAAAGAGCAAACTACTACCCGAGATTGACCGCTAGAGTGAATTATAACCATGATTCATCAAATACAAAATTAACTTCTACAAATGCAAATTCCATAGGCTTCAATGCAGGAATTTCAGAGATGATTTGGGATTTTGGCAGAACAACGGCAAAAATCAACATGGCAAAATTCAACTATTTGTCTGCTGTTTATGATTATGATTATGATATTTTGAATGTAATTTATAATGTAAAAATAAACTACTACAAAGTCCTTTCTGCATTGGCAAGTTTGGATATCTATGAACAATACGTAAGAATCCAAACCCTCAATTACGAAAGAACAAAAGCAATGTTTGATGAAGGTTTGAAATCAAAAATTGATGTAGTAAACGCAGAAGTTAATTTAACAGACGCTAAAATACAACTTATAGAAGGGCAAAACACGCTTCAAACTTCTATTATTGCACTTGAAAACGCTATGTATTGGCAAGAAGAAAATCCTTTCGTTGTGCAAAATACAGAAAGTTTTAATTTCCTAAAAGCTGATTACAAAAAGAAAATCGAAAGTATAATAACAGTAAAACCTCCTGAAAATTCTTTCAAAAAGACAGCAGATGGTCTGATTATGTTGACTTCCGGAATAGAACACAAAGATATCATTCAAAATTTTGAATTTAAACCTTGGGTTTTATCAAAGCAAGAAGCAGTAAATCAGGCTCTTGAGTTTCGTCCTGATTTAAAATCAAACGAAATGTTGGCTCTTGTACAAGAAGAATCATTAAAAGCGGTAAAAAGACAATATATGCCTGAAGTTACAGGGGAATTGAACTGGGGTTATACAAAAAGAGAAAACAATATGTTTTCTTCTCCTTTGACTGTTGGAGCGAGTGTCGGTTTGGGTTCTGTTAATCCATACGGAATACATTGGCAAGTCCAAGAAGGCAAAAACTACCTGGATGTTGCACTTCATAATGTTAATATTGCAAAATCCGACATATACTGGGAAGTCCAAACCAACTATGTCAATATGCGACAACTTGAAAGAAAAATTCCTTTAATGAATAGCAAAGT
>CAKURN010000122.1 GCA_934675695.1 uncultured Candidatus Melainabacteria bacterium
GTCTAAGATAGGCACATCTTTGAAATATTCATAATACATCAGCAAAAGAGTCTTGTTCTTCTGCCAAAAACTGCTTTCTTCAAAGGTTTTTTGTACCTCGGTCATATAATCTATAATATTTAACACAAGCCTTTCTTTGGCTACATATTTATTTGATTTGTTTTTAATACAAGGTGTTACTTTTAGTTCAACTTCTAACTCTTTAAAATCAGCTTCGGCACGACTATTTACTTTTCTTTCAAACCAACATTCCTCAAACATTTGACCAATATTGCCTTTGTTTTTAGCCGCAGAAAGTCGTCCCGTTGAATCAATTTTCCCAAAAGGAATATTAATTGCTTCTTTCGATTTCTTTAATAATTCTTCTTTTGAATTGTAACGTTTTTCTTGCATTTATATCACCTAGTTAGTTTTATGGTAGCATAATAATAGGGTAAGACAAGGATGCAAAAAAAAGATAAAAAAATAAGAGTAGTCGAATTATTTGCTGGGGTTGGTGGATTCAGGGTTGGTCTTGAAAAAAGTTCTGATTTGTTTGAAACAGTTTGGGCTAATCAATGGGAACCCAGTAGAAAATCCCAGTATGCATATGATTGTTATGCCAAAAATTTTGGAGAAAATCATAATTGCATAAATGAAGACATTGCATTAGTTAAAAATCAAGTGCCCAAACACGACTTGCTTGTTGGCGGTTTTCCATGCCAAGATTATTCTGTAGCAAGAACAGGTGCCAAAGGTATCCAAGGCAAAAAAGGTGCTTTATGGTGGGATATAAGAGATATTGTTGAAACTAGAAGACCCAAGTATATCTTATTAGAAAACGTTGATAGATTGCTAAAATCTCCCGCAAAACAAAGAGGAAGGGATTTTGGCATTATTTTAAGATGCTTATCAGATTTGAATTATGCTATAGAATGGCGTGTTATTAATGCAGCTGAGTATGGTTGTGCCCAAAGACGTCGCAGAACATTCATTTTTGCAGCAAGCGGAGCTACTAATTTTTATAGCCAGCTAGCAAATAAGGACAAGTTTGATATCATAACTAAAGATGGTTTCTTTGCTAAAGAATTTTTGATAGATAAAACAAAATCAAGCATTAACAATATGGAGATTTATACAATTTCGCAAGAAAAGTATAAAACACTAGACGTGTTTTCTGATAAATTTGCTGCAAAATTCAGCAATTCAGGCGTATGTATTAATGGAAAAGCATACACAATAGAAACAGCTCCAATTGCACAAAATCCTATAACACTAAATGAAATATGCGAAAAAGGCGTTGTTAACCAAAGATTTTTCTTAAATGGTAGCACAGAAAAATGGCAATATTTAAAAGGTGCTAAACGTGAAGAAAGGCGACGTCCAAATGGCGAAATCTATTACTATACAGAAGGCTCAATGTCTTTTCCTGACAGAATGGATTTGCCAAGCAGGACAATGTTAACAAGTGAATCATCTGTAAACAGAAGTTCCCATGTTGTTGCAGATAAGCAAACTGGATGCTTGAGATTATTGACACCAGTAGAATGTGAACGCCTGAACGGATTTGGGGATAATTGGACAAATACTGGCATGCCGGAAAAATTTAGATATTTCGTAATGGGCAATGCTCTTGTAGTTCCCCTAATAGAAAGAATGGGATCAAGAATATTAGAAATAATAGCATCTTAAAATATATGCAAAAATCAACAAAACAAACAAATTTTGCATTAAAATTTATTTTTTATAAATTCTGTTGTTTGTGACTTCTGCAAATTTTTCCAGCTTGATAGGTGCTACACCTCTTTGAAATTGTTGTAAAAGTTCAGAAAGTTTTATTTGACCTTCCAAATATGCTATAACCGAAACATAAGTTAAAAAAGTATTTCTACGCCCTGTATTTGAAGCATTTTTATTCATTACACTTATATATTTACAGTCTTCATTTTGGGCAATTAAGTCATTATATGTTAAATATGGAATAAGTTTACATCCTCTTATTGTTAAGTCTGTTGAAATGCCTAATTCTTCAAATAATTCTTCATTTGGCAAATAACTATAATACTCCAACTCTAATTCACCCGAGTTAATTACATTATTATTTTCAAAATCTACATACGAATATATATTTTTTACCTTTTTGGAATCATACATATAAGCCATACGTATCAACAAAGTTGCCAATGCTATAGATCTGGCAATTTTTAAAGAAGCATCGGAAGAATCATAAAGAAATTGTATATCATCCCATACATTAGCAAAAGTCTTAGTTTCCATTTCTTTGTTATCATTTAAGACAAGTTCAGGATAAAAATCATTGTAGTGTATTCTTTTTCTTTTTGCATTGGTACTTGACTCTTTTCCGGGATAAATTATATATAATGTTTCCCCCGAATCAAATTTTTTAAGCAAAAGTTTTCTTTGAATTTTACTTTCAAAACTAAGATTTTTACGTTCTAAGTTATTAAAAGCTTTAATGTTAAATTTTTGTTTTTCATTCCATTCTTTTTTTAAATCATAAACACTGATTTTCTTTTTCACATTAACAACCTTAAAAAAATATAAAGATGATTTGATTGTATATTGAAAAACAAGCAGAATCAAGAAATTGCAAAACTTAAAAAAATAATTTCACCACGACACATTTACGTATTACAATATCTACATAGTTTAATTAACAAGGAGTTAAAATGAGCGTATTTGAAGCTGGAATGATGGTTTGTTTTGGAGTTAGTTGGCCAATTGCAGCCTACAAAACTTTCAAATCAAAAAACGTTGGAGGAAAAAGTTTTGCTTTTTCTTGTTTGATTATGCTGGGTTACGTTTGTGGAATTATTCACAAAGTATTCTTTTATTATGATTGGGTTATTTGGCTGTATATTTTAAATATGATATTTCTCGGGATAGATATGATTCTATACCTGAGATACAAGAAAAAAAACCACCAAAAAAAAGAGGAGCCTTAAAAAGCTTCTCTTTTTAAATATTGTTTATTGTGACAAATACATATACGTAGAAACCATCTGTTCTTGGGCATTCCATTTAGCGTATTTTACCCCGTTCATTTGCCCATCTTTTGTTTTTGCAGCTGAACCATTAAGCAACAAATAAGTTGAAACGATGTCTTGTACATTTTCATCTTTTGGAATAGGCGAATTCTTTAAATCCAATTCAAAAGGTTTGTCGCCTATTGTGCCATAAATCTTTCCATTTCCGGTTATGTTTCCAAAAATATGTTTACTGTTGCATTTTAAATCAAAATCAACGCCGTTATAATTTCCTTTAAAGTCTTTGTTGTTATAAGTTAATTCAATTGGATTGTCGCCTATTGTTCCTTTGACATCTACATCTGAAAAAATCGTAAATCCTTCTTTTTTTTCTTTTAGTTCTATGGCTTTATTGTTTAAAGAACCCACATATTCATCTATACGTCCATTTAAAAATCCATATTTTTTTATTACATTTTCGCTCATGACTGATTTTTTAAAAGAATCAGCTTTTGAAGAAGCAACACTATCATTTTGTTTTGATTTTCCAACTATGGCTTTACCAGCATTATAGTTACCAGAAACAGTATTAAAATTTACAGACACTACCCACAACCTTTCTTTAAATATACATTAAAATAAAGTATTCTGATTATAAAAAATTGCTAGTTATTCATCTGCTTTTTGACAAGGTTCACAATGAATAGTGATTTCGACATGGGGAAGCGAAGATTTTATTTTTTCTTCTACAAAATCACATATTTTGTGGCATTCTTTTAAAGTTATATTTTCATCACACAACAATGTCACATCGATATCACGACTAGGGCCTAATTTTCTGCTTTTTAAATTTTTGAAAGAGTTTATTTCTTTACAACTGTTTAAAATTTCTTGTATTATTTTTACTTCGTTATCAGGCAAAGTTCCGTTAACCAAGTTATTAAGAGTGTTTTTTGTAATAGAAACTCCGGATTTTAGAATTATCAATGCAACAAAAATCGCAACCAAAGGGTCTAAAAGAGCAATGCCAGTTATTTTTATCAAAACTAAACCAATCAAAACACCCAAAGACGAATACACATCAGTACTCAAGTGTTTTGCATCAGCATACAATGCAACAGAGTCTGTTTTTTTTGCCACATGGAACAAATATCTACTAACAACGATATTCACTACAGTTGCAATCCCCATCACAACAATACCCAATGTAGAATCAAATTCAGACGAAGTTGAATTAATGATTTTTTTTGAAGCTTCAAAAACAATATAAAAAGAAGCAAATATAATCAAAATCCCTTCAATAAACCCTGCTACATCTTCATATCCGCCATGTCCAAACGGGTGGTCTTTATCAGCCGGTTTAGAAGAACGAATAATAGCGAAAAAAGTCAACAAAGAAGCCAAAAAATCACTCATAGAATGAACAGCTTCAGATATTATACTAATACTACCGGAAATTATACCTGCAACTAACTTGAAAACAATTATCACTCCGTTTGATATAACAGACAAGCTCGATACAAATTTCTTTTTGGTTACGATATCCACAAATCAACACCTCTTTTGGCTACAATTTTAGCATTAAATTTTTTATATACAATTACTTTAAAAAAGAATAAACCCAATACCCCAAACACACTGTTAAAAGGCTCACAAAACAACTCAAAAACAAATACAAAAACGCAAAAAGTATTCTTCCGCTTTTGAAAAATTCAAAAACTTCTACATTTAATGTACTGAGAGTAGTTAGTCCACCCAAAAATCCAACAGTAATGAAGCATTTCAATGATTCAGAAGAAACATTGATTTTGTTCAAGAAAAATGCAAAAGCAAGTCCCATCAAAAAACAACCAAAAATATTAATAAAAAACGTTCCAAAAACAGAAGTTAAAAAAACTTTTTTAGAAAGCATAGTGATTAAAAACCTAATCACTGCACCTGTTCCACCGCCTATAAAAACTGAAATTATATTGTTTAGCATAGTTTTTATCATAACATAAAAAAAGACCCTTAATTAAAGGGTCTTTTAAAATTTAAAAATTATTGTCCGTTTAACAATCCATAAGCAGCATCCCAACCCGACAATCCGCCTCTGGTTTTAAAT
>CAKURN010000123.1 GCA_934675695.1 uncultured Candidatus Melainabacteria bacterium
AGAAAAGCCTGCCCAGCCGATAAAAGCAAGAATTACCGTAATGAGTGCAAACCTTTGTTTTGAGGTCATATTGGATGGTAAAATAGAAGCTAATATAATTAACAAATAAAAACTGGGAATTGTCATAATGGCTTCTGCTATACGCATTAGAATTTTATCGGCTTTTCCTCCCAAGTAACCTGAAATCCCCCCGTATAATGCACCTATCGGAAAAGAAATTAAAAGAGCCAAAAATCCAATCGTAAGAGAAATTTGTCCTCCAAAAAACAATCTTGAATATACATCATGCCCGTTTACATCTGTTCCAAGCAAAAACAAATTGCAATTTTCCGGTTTTGAAATAAGGTGAATATTGCATTTTATTAAACCAAAAAGTTTATATTCGTAACCTTTTGAAAAGAATTTGAGCTTGTATTTTTGGGTTCTATCTTGTTTATAAGTGATAGATAACGTTTCTTTATCAAAACTTTTTATGTAATTGTATGTATAAGGAAATGCAATTTTATTGTCTTTTGTAATCAAATACAAATTGCTTGGCGGTTGATAAGCAAGTTTTCTATTAGAATAATTTGAAGGATATATTGCAAAAAAGTCTGCAAAAGCAATAGAAACATACATCACAAGAAGTACAACAAGTGCAATAAATGGAATGTTGTCTTTTTTTATTTTTATTAATAAGTCTAAAAAGTTTTTAAATTTGTTTTTCATTACACCCTCATTTCAGGGTCGGTTAATTTTAGCAAAATATCAGATAACAAATTTCCCAAAATCAACATTATTGCACCAATCATTAAACTTGCCATTACCAGATTTATGTCTGATTGTATAACGGCCTCTAAAACTAATTTTCCAAGCCCCGGGTATTGAAATACATATTCCGTAATTGCAGCACCAGACAATAAACCCGCAAATTCAAAGCCCAAAAGAGTAATTATAGGGTTTATTGCATTTCTTAGTACATGTTTAAATATGACTTTTCTTTTTGATAAACCTTTTGCTATTGCAAATTTTACGTATTCGGAATTTAATACATCAAGCATATTTGCTCTCATTTGTCTTGTTAAAGAAGAAAGAGAAATTGTCGTTAAAACCGTTGCAGGTAAAACCAAATGCCACAATATATCAGCCACCTTGTGAACAAAATTAAAATCGTTAAAGCCGATACTCGTTAGTCCGCCTAAAGGAAACAAGCCTGTTTTTTGTGCAAATAAAAGCATTAAAATTGCAAAAAAGAACGAAGGAATAGCCATTCCGATACTCGATAAAATCGTTAAAATTTTATCGAATTTAGAATTGTAGTATACTGCCCCTAAAACGCCTAAAGGTATCGCAATAACCCAGCTTGATATTATTACTGCAAGCGAAAGAATAAGAGTATTGAATATTCTTGTTTTAATTTTTGTAGAAACTTTAGTATTGTCTGTGCAATACCCCATATCTCCTTTTAAGAAGCTTTTTAGCCACAAACCGTATTGAATAATTATTGGTTTATCCAGCCCCAGTCTTTTTGTTTCTTTTTCAATTGTTGTTTGCGATATTGCAGGATTGAGTTTTAACTGTGCTAAAGGGTCAACAGGAGATAATCTGATTAGAAAAAAACTAAACAAAGATACAATAAACAAAATCGGAATTGTATTTAACAATCTTTTGAAAATATAAACCCAAGTACTCATAAATTAATCCTAATTTAAAATATACAAAAAATAAATTAGCTAAAAAGATTATTTAGTCTTTCTTGTATATCGCTTGGATCAATTTCATTTGTTATGTTGTTTATATCCATAGCTTGTTGGAAATATTTTGCAGCTTCAATATTTTCATTTTTTAATGCATAACAACGTCCCAAATTGTAATAAGCAAGAGCATAGTTAGGATTACAAGCTATTGCTTTTTTAAAGTATCCTATTGCTTCTTGTATTTTTACTAAATCATCTAAATAAATAACACCCAAATTATTTTGAGCAATATCATACTCAGGGTCGTATTTTATAGACAATTCGTATTCTTTTATTGCTTCATTTAGATTTCCCATACCCCAATACAAATAACCTAAATTACAGTGAATTTTTGAATTATTGGGTTCTAATTCTAAAGCCCTTCTGTAGACTATGAGTGCATTTTTGTAGTCTTGGTTGTCATAAAATGCACTGCCTAATGAAATATATATATCAATTTCTTTTGGAGTCAGTAAATTTGCCATCTGATAACACGCAATAGCTGAATCGATGTTTTTTGTATTTTGATGAATAAAACCTAATGTTTGTGCAGCCAAACTTGTCCAATCTTGTTTTGGATTGATTGTAATTGCAGCTTGATAGTGAACAATAGCTTCTTCTGTTTCACCTTTCATAAAGTACAAATTTGCTATATTAGAATGCGCTCCTGCGTGATATGGGTGGATTTTTAGGTATTTTTTGTAATATGCAATTGCACTATCATAATCGCCCATTTCTTCATAAGCTGATGTTATACCGGTATAAGCACTTCTGTTGAATTGGTCTAGCCACAATGCCATTTTGTATTCAACAACGGCTTCATCTAATTTTCCGATTCTTCTGTATGTGTCACCCAAAGATACATACAATGTAGAATACCCCGGCATTTCATCTATTAATTTTGAATAAATTTTCAGGCCTTGTTCAATTTCACCTATATTTATTAATGCGTCTGCTTTTGTGATTTGCGGAAAAATTTCTACAATTTTGAATTTTCTTTTGATTTTTTTGAACAAACATTCAGAAATCATATAGTAGCATTGTGCTTTTTTTCCGTTTTTTTCTATAGAAATATTGTAGTAATTTATTGCTTTATCAAAATTTCCTTTGTAATACAGTGCATTGCCTATTTTGAAGTATATTTCACTATTGTCTATCAATACTTCTGCAGCTTTTTGGTACTCTGTTATTGCTTCATCTATAAATTGTTTTGATTGGTAAATATCTAAATGTCTATCTAAATACAAATCCCCCAATCTAACATGAAGATTTGTGTTAGAAGGCTCATCAGTCAAGAGTTTTTTGCAATATTCAATTGCTTCTTGGACTTGTCCTTTTTTTGTCATTTTTGTAATTTGTTTATTTATTTCTTTGATATTTTCCAATTTTGAAACTCCAATTTGTTATTTTTTTGTACTTTGTTGAAAAACGTATTTGACGATTTTGTCTTGCATTTTTGAATCTATATCTTGATATGTAGCTGCTGTTATGTATTCGTTTGTTTTTACAATTTTTGCTTTTGTTGTTATTTTGGTGTCGTTTAGAGATAAATTTATTTCAATTATTTCATCAACTTTAAAATCGATTTCTTTACTGGAAAAACCAATCCCATTGCCGGAAATATCAATTGCTGTCGCATTGTATTCTTTTTTGTTTTTTATGATAGTAAAATCCAATTTGGTCTTTACTCTACTAAATTCCCTTTTCGTAATAACTATATAAGCAGGATTGTTTTCAACAAGAAGTCTGTTAGAAGAATCTAGAGAAGATATAACAGAACTGTTCATTTTCTTAATTCCAAGATGAGTATCTACAGTGATTGTAAGTTCTTCTAAATCTTTTATGTTTTTTGCAAGCGGAATGAATTCCTCTTTTATTTCAATCAAGACTCTATCAAAAGTAAAATCAAGAATACTTGCCTCTATTCGAGTTTTGTCTTGCGTTTCTATAGTAGCATTTTGATTTTTTCTGAGTTCGTCCATAAGTTGATTTTAAAATACTTTTTTATTTTTAGCAAATATTTAATCTTCTGTTATTATTTCATCCAGTTGGTAGTCAAATTCGTCTTGAATAAAATCATCATCTATAAAAACATTAGATAAAACAATAATTTTTTTGGCGTTTGTAATGTTTGACTTGAAAAATCTATCATAAAACCCTTTTCCATAACCCAATCTATAACAATTACTGTTTGCTAATAGTGCCGGAATATAGAATACATCTATATTTTGGGGATTTTCTATATTTCCTTGAGGTTCCGGAATATTAAATGCTCCTTTTTTAAAATCCAAAAGAGAATTTGCTTTTGCAAAATACATCTCATCGTTTTGGCATTTTGGAAAATAGAAGTTTTTGTTTTCACAAAAAATGCCTGTTATATCGATTTCGTTTTTTATAGGATAGTAAAGTGCAATGTTTTTTGCATTTTGAAAAGTAGAAGAATTGATGATATTGGTTGTGATTTTTTTTGATATTTTTTTAATCATACCAACTTTTGCCATAAATTCTCTTTTATTTAGGGCAATTTTTCTTAATTCTTCTTTTTTGGTTTTTTCTTTTAAAAATTGCATCTTAATTTGCCAAAATGTGTATATGTAAATGCATTACTTCTTGTCCTGCATTTTTGCCTGTATTTATTTGAGTTTTAAAATCAGTAATATTTTCTTGTTTTGTGATATTTTTTATTGCTATAAACAAATTCTTAACAAGCTCAAAATCTTCAACTTCGTTTAAAGAAGCAACATGGGTCTTTGGAATAACTAAAATATGTTTTTTTGCTTTTGGGTTGATATCATTGATTGCAAAGCAAAATTCATCTTCATAAACAAATTTAGATGGGATTTCTTTGTTTAATATTTTACAAAAAATACAATTTTCCATTTTTATCTCTTTCAAAAACATTCTACAGAACTATTATAATTTAAAAATATTAAAAAAATTAATTTTTTTGTAAAAAATCATACTTACATAATATAATATTTGGTATGGGGAGTAATATTCAAAAAACAATTTCTTTTCTAATTTTGAGTTCGTTTTTGTCAACTCAATTTTGTGTTGCAGATACGATGTCCGGACATATTCAAGTTGATGAATCAAACAAAAGCCAAGAAGAAAAACAACTTTTTACTGGAGAAGTTGAAACGATTGATTCAAAAGATACAATAAATCTCACTGTTTCGCAGGTGCTGTCTTCAGGATACAATTTAGAAGGAGATGAATTTTTTGCAGAAGTTTCTTCTGATGTAGAATCTGAAAAAGGTATAATTATCCCATCAGGCACAATTGTCCATGGTTCAATCACTATGATAGAAGCCCCAAAAAATATGGGTAGAGATGGTTATGTAAACAT
>CAKURN010000124.1 GCA_934675695.1 uncultured Candidatus Melainabacteria bacterium
GCCATGGTTAATTAAAAATATTTCTTTTGGGTTGTTTTTGTAAAAATCAAAAGATCCTATTACATAAAATATTCTTGCACCCACTAAAGACGCCAAAATCAAAAAAGGAGAAAAATCAAGAAAATCTTCAGCAATAGTTTTATCTTTATTTTTTTTAATTAAAAAATATGTAAATAATAACCCCGCTATAATTGCCATTACCAAAACAATTCCATACCAGTGAATTTGGTAGTTAAAAACATTAAATGCAATCGGTGTTTTTGGGGAATTAATTATTAGCTGCATTTCCCTTTGCTTCTTCGATTACTTGTTTTAGTTCGTTAACTTTTTTAACTATAGAATCGCTATCTTCTGCATTATGCATTTGTGTTACATAAGCATCATAATTTTTCATAGCATTTTCTAAGTAGTCAATATATTCTGCCATTACTTTATCTTGTTCTTCTTTTGTTTTAAATTCTTTTTTTACAGTTTCACCGTTTTCGTTTTTTGTTTCTATCAATTGATTTGCAGCACAATCATAAGAAACAGCTAACATATAGTTTGCCATCGGTTCTTTTTTTGATAGTTCTTGAGCAGCTTTTGCATGAAGAAGTGCCTTGTCGCATTGGTTTAAATTTACATACGCATTTGCTAAATTGTATCTTGTTTCGTATACATTGGGGTCTAAATCAACCGAAGATTCCCATCTGGAAATTGCTCCTTGGGTTTCACCATCTTCCATTAATTTTACCGCTTTTTCGTTCAATTCATACACTGCAAAAGAGTTTATACAAGCACTACAAAATACTCCAATGAACAATAACAAACTAAATAATATTAATTTTCTCACAATTTTCCTCGATTTCTATTCCTATTTAAGCATATTTGCTATACAATCAATTGTAAATCAATCAAACGATGAATTTTTAGAGGTTTTATGAGGAAAAATAGTTTACTTATTTTAGACTACCAAGGAAATTTTGCTGATGATTTTTCAGTAATTGCTTATGCAAAAATAATGAAAAAGCAAAATAAAAATCTAAAATATTTTTACGAAAATAAAACGCTAAAACGTTCAAAATTTGAAGAATATATGTCAAACTTTAACTTAGATTTTGATTCCGATTTTGATTATATTTCTTCAAAAAAAGTTAAAGATGTTGCACAAAAATCCTATTTTTTAAACAATTTGTTTTTAAAAAATGAAAAATTATTTAACAAATATGTAAAAAACAATGTCTTATCAAAAACTCATTTTGAAATTAATGATATCGAATTTATAAGCAATGAAATAAAATCTATGTTTTCTTTTAAAACATTTGAGTTTGTGAAAAATTATGATATTTTAGATGAAATATATTCTCATAGTTCAATAGGTGTTTTTGTTTCAAAAGACGATGAATTAACCAATGATGATTTAGAATTTATTTCTAATTCATTAAACAGATTGAATAAATTTTTGAAACAGCCGAAACTTTTTATTTTTTCAAAAAATAAAAACATAAAAATTGATACTTATATCGAATACGAAATAGTTGATTTATTGGATTGGAGAGAGGAGTTTTATTTCCTTTCTTTGTGCCGTCATCATATTGTTTTAGATACAAAAAACTCTTATTCAAAAAACCTCTGGGCAAGTATAATCAGCAAAAGAGATTATTGTTATACTCTCTATAAAAAATCAAAAAATATCGACACTAAAAAAATGCACAATTGGCTATTTGTTTGATTTTAGTAGGCTATTCAAGAGGTTGTTTGATATATACCCCATCTCCACCTAGGTATTCAACTTCGCTTCCATCGATATATAAATAAATTGCTTTATTGGGAGCAGCGTTTTTTGCTGTTGCAGACAACTGTTTTACTCTATTTTCGATACTATTAAAGCCTCCGCCGTTTCCAAAATTAGAAGTTAAATTAATAATTACTTTTTCGTTGTCGGTTTGTAGATTTATTAAATCTACATTTGGAGGAATTTCTGAATAAATACCTTGTTTAGATTCAGTAATCAAAGGACCTTTTAAGAGCAATAGTATTGCACTTTCTAGAGAATTGCTTCCTTTGACTTCTCTAACTATTGGAGTCAATTTTCCTTGATTGTTGTAAAAATAACATGTGTGAAGTTCTTTTGCTACCTCTTTTTTTGCAGATTTTTGCTCGGTTTTTGGTTTGTTTTCTTCAAAATTTGTTTTTTCGTCTTTTTGAATTGTATACATTGTATTATTTACATCATCTATGTTTTTTGAATAACCATCTTTTCCGAAGTATTTGTAAAACAAAAATCCTAGTGCAATTATAAGACATATTAAAAAAGTTTTAAAAAATGTATTCATTATTGTTCTCCAAAGTATTTTTTTGGTTTTATGTAATTGTCATCAACTTGTGCTACTGATATTAGTTTATTATCTTTTGTAAGCAGTAGCAAATTATTTCTAAATTTTTGTGAATTTTTTATAAAATTTCCATTTTTTATAAAATTAAATTCTTCGTCATCTAATTCGTATTTATCAATATCTAAAACGTCAAGAGGGTTGATTTTGTTTAAAGATAAATCTTCTAGTTTGTTTGAATTTTTGATATCGAAGTTACCTGCTTTTATCCTCACCAGTTCTGTCATATAAGCACCACAACCTAGTTTTTGTCCTATATCATGTATTAGAGAGCGAATATATGTACCTTTTTTACATGACACTTCAATTTTAGCTGTGTAATTTTTTTCATCAAAGTCAAGAAGTTTTATAGAATAAATTTCAATTTCACGTTTTGGAATTTCTATTTCTTTTGTCGGTTCTTTTCTTGCAATATTGTACAATTTTTCGCCGTTTATTTTTATTGCAGAATATTTTGGCGGAACTTGTTCGGTTTTGCCTAAAAAAGTATTTAATATAGCTATTAATTTTTCTTTATTAAAATCAGGTTTTTTAACAAAAATTTCTTCTTTTTCTGAATCAAAAGTTTCTGTAACAAATCCAAATTTAATGTCTGCAACATAAACTTTATCTGAAGCTAAATAATCAAGAAGTTTTGTCGCTTTTCCAACTGCAACCTGTATTACACCGGAAGCCAAAGGATCAAGCGTTCCTGAATGCCCGATTTGTTTGATTTTTAGACTTTTTCTCAAAAACTTTATTACATCAAAAGAAGTGATGTTTTTCGGTTTGTTAATGTTTAAAAAATACATAACAGCTATATTTCGCCACGTTCAATTTTGTTAATCAAATCAAGCATTTTAGCACCATGTTCTAGAGAGTCGTCTAAAATAAAAAGCAGTGTCGGTGTTTTTCTTAATCTAATTCTTTTGCCCACTTCATGACGAATTTGACCAACATGACGTTCGAGTGCTTTTGATGTTTTTTGTTTTACTTCATCATTTCCATACACACTATAGAACACTCTTGCTGCAGTATTATCAGAAGATACATCAACATCCGTTATAGAAACCATGCCGCAAATCGCAGGGTCTTTGATTTCTCTAAATATAATATCAGAGATTTCTCTCATCAATGCTTTTCTTACTCTTTCATTTCTCAATGTTGACATATAAAATTCCTACACTAATGTTTGTGGTTCAACTTCTTTTGTTGTAGAAACCTCTATTATATCACCTTCTTGAATATCATTGAATTTAGAAAATGATATACCACATTCATATCCTTCTTTTACTTCTTTTACATCGTCTTTAAAGCGTTTTAATTGGTCGATTTCACCTTTAAAGATTTCTTCGCCGTTTCTTATTAAGCGAGCAGTTTTCGAGCGAACAATTTTACCTTCTGTAACATAACAACCTGCAATTTTGTTCGTTTTGCCGATTGTAAATACAGCTCTTACTTCAGCTTTACCTAATTCAACATCTTCAATTTCAGGAGCTAATAAAGATAACATTGTTTTTTCAATATCTTCTAATACTTGGTAGATGATGTCGTATTTCTTGATTTTTACACCTTCTTTTTGAGCTGAAAGCAAAGCGTTTGCGTCTTCTTTTACGCTGAAGCCTAATATAATTGCATTTGAAGCTGAAGCAAGCATAACATCTGCTTCTGAAATATCACCAACGCCAGCATGGACGATTTTTATGATTACTTTTTGCGATTTAACATTTTGTATAGCTTGAGAAACAGCTTCCGCAGAACCGTTTGTGTTAGCTTTAATGATTAAGTTCAAATTAGTAATTTCATCAACATTGCTCATCGCTTCTTTTTGAACGTGTGCTGCTGTCATTGCTTCTAATCTTGTCGAGCGTTCTTGTTGTTTTCTTTCGTTAACGATAGATTTCATTTCTTTTTCGTTTTTAACAACTTCAAACAAATCACCTGCTTGTGGAACTTCATTTAAACCTAAAATTTCAACAGGAGTAGAAGGACCGGCTGTGCGAACTCTCTTTCCTGAATCATCTAATAAAGCTCTTACTTTTCCGCCAACATTACCGGCTACTATAGAATCACCGACTTTTAACGTACCGTTTTGTACAAGCATCGTTGCAACAGGACCCTTTCCTTTATCAAGGTTAGCTTCAATGATTACACCGGTTGCAGGACATTTTTCTACTGCTTTTAATTCTTGCATATCTGCAACAAGCAATATATATTCTAGTAATTCATCTATACCTGTTTTTTGTAAAGCTGAAACAGGACAACAAATTGTGTCACCACCCCATTTTTCCGGAATAAGATTGTGTTCTGAAAGTTCTTGTAGAACTTTATCAGGGTTGGCATCAGGTTTATCCATTTTGTTAATTGCAACAATAATAGGAACTCCGGCTGATTTTGCATGGGAGATGCTTTCTATTGTTTGAGGCATAACGCCATCATCTGCTGCAACTACTAAAACCGCAATATCTGTAGATTGTGCCCCACGAAGACGCATTTGTGTGAATGCTTCGTGACCGGGGGTGTCAATAAATACAATTTTTCTTTTGTTTAACCATACAGTATAAGCACCGATACTTTGTGTAATCCCGCCAACTTCTGTATGAACGATTTTGTGTTTTGAAGCTCTGATTGAATCTAATAAAGTCGTTTTACCATGGTCAACGTGTCCCATAACCGTTACAACCGGAGCA
>CAKURN010000125.1 GCA_934675695.1 uncultured Candidatus Melainabacteria bacterium
CTGCCTGACATGGTACGATACTGTAGATCATCGCCATATCTGTTCTGTCTGTATATTTAATGCCTGCTGCTGTTGCCCATGGTTCAATTACCGTTAAGATTTTATCAGAGGTAGAACCTATTTCTAACAATCCAAATGACCTCAATGCAGGAGTTCAATACACTGAAAAACAAGGCTCTTTGGTGGAAATGGAAGCAAATTCCAGCCTTTCTGATTTGGTTGCAGCATTGAATGAAATAGGTGTAACACCTTATGAATTGATTGCAATATTGCAAGCACTAGCAAATGCAGGCAGTTTGCAAGCAGAATTGGAAATAATTTAATAAAAATTTTAAAAAGGTAAGTAAAAAATGCAAAATTATGTAAATTCAATAGGCACAAGCTATATGAACACGAGTTCAGATTTAGCCGAAATAGAAAAGATAAAACGTGGTTCAAAATCAGAAAAAGAACAGTTAGAAAAAGTTTCAAAAGAATTTGAATCTATTTTCGTTGCAAAAATGCTAAATGAATTAGACAAAACTGTAGACAAAGAAGGCTCTTTGTTTCAAGAAAGTAAATATTTAGATAATTTAAAATCATTTATGTATAATGATATAGCCCGCACTATTGCGAACAACCCGCAAACGAGCATTGGCATTGCAAAACAAATGTATACTCAATTGGAAAAAACTGTAAAATAGGTAACAAAAATGAATATAGACAATTCTACAAACATATCTTCAGTCGTTTCTCAATCGCTATCAAAATTAAATATAAATTCTTCAAATCGTTCATATAAATCAGGCGAAAAAGAACAAAACGATGTTAAAATTGATAATAGTGAGCAACAAAATAATGTTTCAAAAGAAACAATAGAAGAAACTACTAGACCTAATTTTAATATTGATGTTGCAGAAATCCAAAAATATGCAAATTTAATGGGGGAGAATTTGACAATAGAAGATATAAACTATGGTCTAATGTACGGTAGGAGTGTAATTGCTGATTTCAGTGCATAAGGTAAGTAAATGAAGTTTGAAGAAGTTTTATTAGAATACGAAAATCTAAAACAAAATTTGCTTGATAGAAAACAAGCAATAATAAAAAGAAATATAGACCTTATTTCAAAACTCGATAACGAGCTTGTTGTTATTGCGGACAAAATCAAAAAATTCGACATTTCTAACAATAATTTTACAGATGAAGAAAAAGCCCAACTAAAAACCCTGGGAAAAGAAATTAAAAAACTCCAAGAAAATAACGAAATATTAATAAAATATTCGCTAGATGTTATAAATAACACATTATCAGGAATATTAAATATAATATACAAAGACAAAAACACATACAATTCAAAAGGATTGAATTGTAATGGAGATGAAACTCCATTTTCTTCAATAATTGAAGAAGCATAGACAAAAAAAGGATTTTATTATGTCGCTTGGTCAAAGTTTAAATATATCGCAAAATGCACTCAAAAATAACCAATACGCACTAACGGTTGTTTCTCATAACGTTGCAAACTTAAATACAGAAGGTTACACCAGAAAAAGAGTAAATTTTGAAGAAAGTGTAATCGGCAACTATGGTAGAGATGTTTATTCAAGAATAAAAAGCCTCAACGGCTCAACAATAACAGGTCTTGTTGATTATATGGACGAGGCTGCTTTGGGTGATATTGCAAAAACCAATTCAGAAGCTGAATACTATAACACATTAAATGACGCATTGAGTGGACTTGAGGATTTAGCAGATGCATTGGGCGATAATGGTCTAAACGCTCTATTAAATGACTTTTTCAAAGCTTCTGCAAATTTAGAACAATATCCGGATGATTTAACAATCAGACAACAATACGTTGCAGCTGCACAAAATGTCTGTGACAAATTTAACGAAGTTTCAAAAAAATACGATGATTACCAAGAATCAATGATTTCTGATACACAAGACAACACAGAAACCGTAAACAGTTTGTTATCTCAAATTGCTCAGTCTAACGAAACCTACATGAAAAACGGCAAAGATTCTTCAACCCTAAATGCTACTTATGCCTTGATACAAGAATTGTCTTCTTATGTAAATGTAACGACTGACAAAAACGCAAACGGAACTTTAAACGTCTATATTGGCAATATACAAGCTGTTCAAGGTTCAAAAGTAAACTATACTCTAGAATCAGAAGTTGATAGAACAGGAAATGGAAACATGTTGACATTTTCTCTAAAATCAACAGAAGATGAAAACTATGTCATTACAAGAGGTATTAACGAAGCAATAAAAGGCGGCAAAATCGGTGCAAGTCTTGAATTTCTGAATGGTACAAACGATAGCTACTTCAATATTACAGATATGAAAAATGCCTTAAACGAAGCAGCAAACGCTTTTGCTACTGAATTGAACAAAATTCAAACTTATGACGATGGAGATGTTTTTGCGGCGAATATTACAACAGTAGATGGGGTAAATCAACTGGAAAAATCAACCGTTAATATGTTTATATCAAAAGACGGTCAACCTTTCAATGCTTCTAACATTACAGTAAATTCAGCAATAAAAGAAAATGTATTTTTGGTTGCAGCAGCAAGAATCGATACAAACAAATACGACAAAGACGCACAAGATTGGAAACTTGCTGTCGGAAATTCAACAAATGCTACAGAAATTACAGCTTTACAAAACAAAAAAATCTGTGATTATGGTGGCAAGCAAGATAACTGCACATTGTCTGATTTTTTGAGTGCAATTTCTGCAAAAAATGGCTTAGATAAAGACGCAATAGATAACAAAGCCGGAACATATCAGGATTTGTTGGATTCAGCTTTAACGAATTATTCAAATTTGACAGGAGTCAATATTGATGAAGAAATCGCCGATTTGTTGAAATATCAAAGAGCTTATGAAGCTTCTGCCAAAGTTTTTTCAACAGTAGATGGTTTGTATGACACTATTTTGGGTATGGTATAAGTAATTAAAAAGGATTTTAAGATATGAGAATTTCAACGCAAACAATGAGCAATATTGCAACAGGTTCTACATCAAATGCTTATGAAAAATACGCAAAAATTTTAGAAAAAATTACTTCTAATAAAAATTTTACAAAAATGTCAGAAAATGTTCCTGAAGCAAAAAAATTAATAAAAGCAAAAGACGAATTGGCACAGTTAGATGAATACCAAAGCAACATCAAAACAGCAACCAGCGAAATGGGGCTTGCTTATGATGTATTAGGCGATTTGACGGATGAAATCGGACAAATAAATAATATCGTACTAGATGCTGCAAACGCTACAACAACCACTTCATCAGCAAAAGCAATGGCAACAGAAGTAAAAGAAAGAGTTGCAACTATTGTTGATCTTATGAACACAAAATATATGAAAAACTATATTTTTTCCGGTTCAAATGTCCAAACACCGGCTTATACCCTAGATGATGAAACAGGGGATGTTACGTATAACGGTTCATCAAAAGAAAACGGCGAAAGACTGCTAACAATAGCACAAGACACGACTTTTCAATACAATTTAACAGGCGATAATATTTTTGGCAAAGTAACACTATACGATAAAACTACAGACGCAAACGGAAACGAAATTACTGTTGCTAGAGACACAGATTTCTTTACTGAAATGCAAGATTTAAACAAACTGTTAAATGCAGACACAATAGACCAAGACGCAATTAGAGATAAATTGAATGTACTAGACGCTGTAAGCACAAATATAATCAATCAGACAGGTGATATTTCTGCAAAAGTTTCAAAACTCAATTCAGCTTCTTCTATCAATGATACAACAATAACAAACCTTACAGAGAAAAAAGTAGATATAGAAGAAGTAGACATCATAAAAGCTGCAACGGAATTGGCAAATGCTCAAAGCTCTCTACAAGCCAGTTACACCCTTACTTCTACAATTTTGAGAGGAAATACTTTGTTAGATTATCTATAAAAAGTATTAAACAAAAATTTTACTTACCATTTTCCCTTTTAAAAAAATAAAGGGATTTTTTTATATTATAGTTTATTTTTTTATTTTTGCAACAAAACAAATGCTTTTTGAAAGCGTAAAATACTAATCCAAATAACTTAATTATTGTTATTGTTTCTATAAAAAATCATTTTTTTAATATAAAATATATGTATGTTTGAAGTGAAAAAAACATTATCGTATTATGCTTTTTTGCTTTTTTTAAGACAAGTCCGAGAGTTTTTAGAAACGCTCGGCAGTGTTGGTGTTAATTTTTTAAAAGTTTTAAAATATATTTTGTTGTTTAGAATAAACAAAGACGAACTCATTATCCAATCGAGAAGATTTGCGTTTGACAGTTTGCCGATTAGTTTGGCGATTGTAGGTATGACATCTTCTATTATTGCAATGCACCTTGCACCGGAACTAGCTAGACAAGGTGGTGCTGATTATACAGGGAGTCTTTCGGCTCTTGTAATGGTTAGAGAATTGGCAGTTGTGATGAGTGGTTTTGCGATTATATCAATGATAGGGTCTTCTTTTGCGTCAGAAATAGCCTCTATGGCAGTAACAGAACAGATTTCTGCTATGCAAGTATTAAAAGTTGATCCTATAGAATATCTTATTGTGCCGAGAGTTGTTGCAGGGATTTTGTTTATGCCTGTGATTTTCGTTATTTCAACGACTTTTGGGCTTATTTGTTCAGGGTATGTATCTCATTGGACAGCTGAGTTGAGTTTGTTGAATTACATTACTTCTTTGTGGCATGGGCTTTATATTCGTGATATTTTTATTGCGATATTAAAAGCTTCTGTCTTTGGAGGAACAATCGCTCTTATCAGTTCTTCTTGCGGATATATGGTTAGAGGTGGTGCTAAAGAGGTTGGGCTAGCTACCACAAAAGCCGTTGTGTGGTCTTTTTTGGCTATTGCGGTGTGGGATTTTATTTTTGCTTCCGTTTTTTATTTGTAGATTTTGTGGGTGAAAATGACATTAGAAGTTAAAAATTTAGTAAAAACATTTGATAGAAAAAAAGTCTTGAATAATATTTCGTTCAAAGTTGAAAATGGTCATACATTGGG
>CAKURN010000126.1 GCA_934675695.1 uncultured Candidatus Melainabacteria bacterium
CTGTAGCACTGGTTTCTTTTTCGTTTGTAGTTAATTTAACAGTATATTGATTAGTGCCATTGTATGTTTTTGTAAGATTTTCGATATTATAATCAGAATAATTACCAATAGCAGAATTATCTAATGTATAAACTGTTTTGTAATAATCAGTAGTCACAGGTGCAGTTGGAACATCCAAACTCATGATTTGATGATAAAAATTTGAGCTTTCAGTAGCTAGAGCTGTTCTTTGTTGGTTTATTTGTTGACCCTGATATTCAACGTTACTTTTTCTTGCGGTTAGGCCTAAAAACCTAGCCTGACTTGCTGCCATACCCATATTGTCATCTCCATAGTTGTTTAATTTATTTATTACATATACAACTACGGTATTTATTTAGTGATTCTTTAATAAAATTCAAAATATTTTTAATTATTTTTACAAATGTTTACAATTCAAGATTTTTTATAAAAAATACATCAATCATTGTAACGCTTTTAGGGGCTTTGTAAAGAAATGTAACAAAAATATGTATTTTGTATATCAAATTGGCAATTTTAGTATTTAAAAATTCTTTATTTAATTGAGAGAAAAAAATCACACACACATCTTAGATAACACACATAGGAGAGAGCAGATATGGCATGGGTTACATTATCACTCAGAAAGATGGAGTTAGTCCATCAGCACAACGCTCTGGAAATGGAAGATCTTAGAATTTCCAGAGAAGAAAGAAAAATGGCAAGAGAGTATCAGTTAATGGAAAATGAAGTACAAAACGAGTACGATTCTCAATTGCGCGGTGAAAAGCTTAGTTACAAAAATAATAAAAATGAGCTAAACGAAAGATTAAGAACAAATGATCAGCTTACTGATCAAGAACGAACCAATATTCAAAATCAGCTTGATCAAGAAACTCAAGATTACAAAGAAAAATATGATGAAATCAAATCTGAATGTGAAGATGAAGTAGCATTGTTAGAAGAAGAAGCAAACGACAAAGAATCACAATACGAAGACGAAAAAGTTCAAATCGAAACACAAATGGAAGCAGTCGCTGCAGAAATGGATGCAATCAAACAACAAATCAGCACAGATATTCAAAACGAAGCAATCCAACTCAAATAGGGTGTTTAACAAAAGATGTGTGCAAAAAACCGAGGCAAAAAGCCTCGGTTTTTTTATTATTTATTTTTTTATTTTGCAAATACTCTATCACTTTTATCAGTGGAATCATTTGTATTTGTTGTTTCATAAAATATCGACAATTTATTTGGATCAATTTTTGGATATTTGTCTTTTATGTCTTTTATTTCTTGGTTAATTCTATATGCATTGATTTCACCTTGGGTGATTCTTCCATCATGGTTTGTATCTATTTCATTAAAGTTTGATAAAACAGTATCCAATAAAGACGACATAGAACTAGAACCATTCGCACAAAGTTGAGTCAATTCAGTATATGTCATACCTTGGGTTTTTAATTTAGCTGTATAATTAGTCATGTCTTTTGATGTAATTTGACCGTCACCGTCCATATCGATATTGTTGAAATTGGTCATCAAATAACTTCTAAAAGATTGATTAACAGTGTATTTAATTGTATCTTCAGTAGGATTTAAAATATTTTCCAAACTCAATCCATTCGCACCATTAAGCAACAACAAATAGTTTGAATTTAAACCGGAAATCGCACCTGAAAATAAACTTGAACCTATTAAATTTGCCATAAAATACCTCGCTTTTTTAATTAAATATAATGTTATTTTTAAAAAAGTAAAACCAATAAATGTATGAAAAAATGTAAAAAACACATTATAAACAGAATAGTCTGCTAAAATATAGCTATGTATTTGTTTAAAAGAAATATTTTACTTGTTTTGGTATTTTTGTTGAGTTTTTACTTGAGACTTAATATCGAAATTTTTCTCCCCGGGTATTGTTTTGATGAAATTGCAATGATTTCTATAGCAAAGCAATCATTTCCTCTTGAAATACTAAAACAGGCGGCTTTATTAGATTACCATGCACCATTGTATTATTTTGTTGCTCATTTTTTCACAAAACTCCATCACGAGTGGTTATATTTGAGATTTTTTAATCTTTTTTTATCTTTAGTAAATGTTTATGTATTTTATAGGATTGGAAAAGAAATAAATAACAAAACCCTAGGAATATTGACTGCATTATTTTTTGCAGTAAATCATTTAGCAATTTCAACCGTTAGTTTTGTAAAGTTTTATTGTTTGTGTTTTTTGTTGAGTTCAATTTCGACTCTGTTTTTCATCAAATCAATAAAAAAAGAAAAATATCTGAAAATTCTCGGAATAATAAATGCTTTTTACTGTTTTAGTGCAACTTTAGGATTTATTTTTGTAGTTTTACAATATATTACATTGTATTTTATTAATAAATCAACTATAAAAAACATATTAAAATCATTTCTTATCTCAATGTTAGGCTTTTTAATTTATTTGCCTGCATTAATTTATCAATCTAATGTTGCATTTCATAATCTTCTTAGCCCGCACTGTGCGTATTCAGGAGCATATTTTACAGAAATTTTTGGAATTTTTAATGATTTTATTACCCCATTTCTCAACTACTGCTGCAACTACAACACACTAGAAGCAAACGATATAATATATGCAGCAATCAGTAGCTTTTTAAACAAAAAAATTGATTTTCTAATGTTATTTGCATCACTAATTTGCTCAATTATACCTGTTTTAATTGCAATATTTCTAAATTACAAGGCAATAACAAACAACAAATACTCTAAATACATTTCGATTGTTGGTTATTCTTTTTTGTTGTCGTTGATTTTGTTAATCAAATTTCAAGTACTCGGGCTTGTAACTATTTATTTTTACCCGTTTGGGCTTATTTTTATAGTGCTTAGTGCTTGTGGATTACAATATTTAAAAAGTAAAAAAATATCAGCAGTGATTTTGATTTATTTAATTGGAATACAGATTTTAATTTCAAATGTATTTCCAATCAAAGAACGTGAAAGCGACAAAGACAAGATTTATTATTGCATAGAAAAATACTTCAAAGACAACAAAGAAAAAAAAGACACAGTCTATTTGATGACGGTTGGAGGACGTTTTTTAAAAAAATATTACAAAGATAAAAACATTATTTCATTTGATTATGAACAAATGGGCGGAAGTCACGACAAAAAGTATCTAAATTTGCTTTTTGGAGAAAATGTAACAAAAAAACTCACAAAATTCAACGCACCTGAAATTTTAAAGCCAATAATAGAAAATAATGAAAGAAATCCTGAATTTGAAAAATACGTAAAAGAAAACGTAATAAACAAATTATCAAAAGGTCAAACTCTTGTTTTAAGCTTCAATTGTGATGGTTCGCCTTATACTGATACAGATGAAAACATCAAAAAAATCTTAAACTCAAAAGACTACACACCAACATTACTAGACCCACTAAAAGAACTTGGAACAGATACAGAATACAAGCACACAAACGCTTCAGATATTTTTTATGTTATTGATAGTTTTTCTAACAAATATTTGTTTGAAATTTTAGACAAAAATCTAAAAAGAGTAAAAATTGAACAATACATATTAACACCCGAATTTGACTACAAAAAGAACTTCTCAACAGATTTTATGCCGCAAGATACAATTTGGATTTCTGAGCACGCAGACAAAGGTTGGGTTTTTATAACTTATGTAAAAGACTAGCTATTCACTATTTGCAAATAGTTATGTTTGTGTGAAAATTAACTTAAAATTAGAATTATTATATTTTAGAAAAGGAAATTAAAATATGCCAAGACAAACAGCATTAGAAAAAATCCGTAACATTGGTATTGCAGCTCACATTGATGCCGGCAAAACAACTACCACTGAACGTATTTTGTTCTATACAGGTAAAACACACAAAATCGGTGAAACTCACGATGGTGCTTCTGTAACTGACTTTATGGAACAAGAAAGAGAAAGAGGTATCACAATCCAATCTGCAGCAGTTACTGCTTCTTGGAAAGGTCACCAAATCAACATCATAGACACCCCTGGGCACGTTGACTTTACAATCGAAGTTGAACGTTCATTGCGTGTATTAGACGGTGTAGTTGCTGTATTTTGTGCAGTTGGTGGTGTTCAATCACAATCTGAAACTGTTTGGAGACAAGCAAACAGATATGAAGTACCTCGTATGGTATTTGTTAACAAAATGGACAGAACCGGTGCAGACTTCTATCGTGTTGTTGACCAAATCAAAAACAGACTTGGTGCAAACGCTGTTCCAATCCAACTTCCAATCGGTGCTGAAGACAACTTTACAGGTCTTGTTGACTTAATGACTATGAAAGCTGAAATCTACACAAATGACCTTGGTACAGATATTAAAGAAGAAGAAATTCCTGCAGAATTAAAAGAAAAAGCTCAACAATACCACGATGAAATGGTAGAAGCAATTGCAGCTGAAGATGATGCTTTAATGGAAAAATTCTTTGAAGACCCATCTTCTATCACAGTTGATGAATTAAAAGCAGTTTTAAGAAAAGCTGTTTGTGATAACAAAATCGTTCCTGTATGCTGCGGTACAGCATTCAAAAACAAAGGTGTACAATTGTTGTTAAACAACGTTGTTGACTATATGCCTTCTCCGGTAGATGTAAAAGCTATCGAAGGTGAATTAGAAGACGGTACAAAAACTGAACGTCATTCTTCAGATTCTGAACCATTCGCAGCTTTGGCATTTAAAGTAATGACAGACCCATTTGTTGGTCGTTTGACATTCTTGAGAGTATATTCAGGCGTTATTACTTCCGGTTCTTACGTATTAAACGCTACAAACGGCAAAAAAGAAAGAATTTCTCGTTTGGTTCGTATGTATGCAGACCAACGTATTGAAGAACAAGAAATCTACGCAGGTGACATCTGTGCAGCTGTTGGTTTAAAAGATACAACAACAGGTGATACATTATGTGACGAAAAAGCTCCAATCATTCTAGAAAGAATGAGCTTCCCAGAACCTGTTAT
>CAKURN010000127.1 GCA_934675695.1 uncultured Candidatus Melainabacteria bacterium
GGCTGGGCCTGTGGCGCAGCGGTAGCGCAGGGGACTCATAATCCCTTGGTCGTGGGTTCGAATCCCTCCGGGCCCAATTTATTCTTTTTTATTTATTTTAAGATTCAAACCCAAGGGTTCTCCCCTCTCAAAAAATGCTCAATGGTTCGCATTTTTTTCGGCAGAGTCTCCGGGCCCAATTTATTCTTTTTTTCTTTATTTTAAGATTTCGAACGGCTGGGTTCAACCCTTTTTTAAAAAATGCTCAATGGTTCATATTTAGCTTTTATATCTGAAATCAAAATATCTCATCAACAAAAATCCACAAAAAGCAAAAACCAACCCCGGAATAACAGTATATTCGTAACTATATCCCATCGAAATCGGGATACCTCCTGCAAATGCTCCTATTGCATTACCCAAATTAAAAGAAATCTGCGAACAAGATGCTCCTAGTATTTCTCCACCTTTTGAATTTTTTATGAGCAAAAATTGTTGTGGTGCGGACAATCCAAACAAACATCCGGTACAAATACACAACAAAAACACTGCACAAAACCAGTTTTTTGACAAAAAGAACATTCCGATTAAAGCTAAAAATACGAAAAATTGCATTCTATATGTAACGATTGATGGTGAAATTTTGTCGGCGAATTTTCCACCCAAAAAATTTCCGATACACATACTTCCACCTGTTAAAATCATTATTAATGAGATGTATTTATCTTCTATTCCTGAAACTTTTACAAGCAGCGGGTTTATATAACTATACATACAAAAAATCCCGCCATTACTCATTATTACTGCTACAATTAATAACCAAATTGCAAGAGAATTAAATATCTTAAATTGTCCTTTAAAACCGTTATCAGGTAGTGGTTTTAGGTTTGGAATTAATTTTATAATCGAATACAACAAATAAAATCCAATTAATCCAACAATCAAAAAAATCACACGCCAAGAAAAATTGTGGCTTAAAAATGTTCCAAAAGGTATGCCTAATAAATTTGCAAAAGTCATGCCGGAAACCATTGTTGCAATCGCTTGATTTTTCTGATTTTTTTCAGCAAGAATACCTGCAACTATAGCACCAACGCCGAAAAAAGCACCATGTGGAAGCCCTGCCATAAATCTCGCCATGCAAAAAGTATAGTAATTTGGTGCAACAACAAGAGTTAAATTTGCAACCGTAAAAATAACCGAAAGTGCAATTAAAACCTGTTTTAAGGGTTTATTTCGCCCTAAAAAAACTAAAAGAATTGAACCCGCTACAACGCCCAGTGCATATAATGAAATAAAATTACCTGCCATTGGAATAGAACATTTCATTGTATGAGCCACATCAGGCAAAATTCCCATCATTACATATTCTGTTAAACCTAACCCAAACGTTCCTATGGCTAAAGGATATAAGCAAGTTGTTCTTTTCATAAATCAAAGCCTTTTTTAATTTTATTTTTAAGCAAAAATATTATAATATTAAAAAATTACTAAACAAAATTTTTATCGCCAAATTCAAAAATAGAACTTGCAATAAACAAAAATTTACAAAACTGTCATAAATGCTTGATTTTTTTTATTTATTTTATATGATAATTGTAACAATACTTATGAAAGGATATAGAAATGTCAGTATACTGCGAAATCTGTGGTAAAAAATCACTAAAATCTGCAAAGATTTCGTTCTCTCATAAACAAAATGTACACAGACAATTGCCAAACTTGCAATCAGTTAAAGTAAAACTTGCAAATGGTTCTGTTAAAAAAATGTCTGTTTGCACATCTTGTATTAGAGCAGGTAAATTTACGAAAGCATAGTTTTTGCGATTTTGAGATAAGATTTAACAAGACGGTTGAGCCACGTGTTTTGCCGTCTTTTTAAGTTAAGTTTGTTTTAAAAATCAGATTTGATGGAGAAAAGTTTTTGAAGATAGGGATATATCTGGGGGATATAAAAAAACCAATTTCTTTGGGCGGATTGACATTTGAGATGTCTTTTGTTGACGAATTAATGAAGCGAGAAACAAACCACGAATTTGTTTTTTATTACGTTGGCAAGAAAAATATTTTCAAAAATCGTGAAAATATGAAATTCGTTTCATTAAATTACTACAAAAAACCATCTGTTTCTTTTTCGCCTTTTCATGTTGCATTCAACAGAGTTCCAATTTTACCTTTAAATTATCAATTAAAAAAAGATAACATAAATGTCGTTTATTTTTTGACTCCATATTTGTTTGAACATATAGAAATACCTTATTTTGCAGTAATTAGAGAAGTTGCTCATAGAATTTTACCTCATTTTCCGGAATACAGCACAAATGCGGTTTTCATAAGAAAAGAAAAAAGACTAAAATTATTTTTAACAGGTGCTTCTAAAATCATAACCTGCAATCCAGTTGTTAAAAACGACATAAGAACCTTGTATGATATTATAGAAGAAAATATCGATGTTTTGTCTTTGCCTTATCCAAATTGGGTAAAAAATTCAAAACAAAATGACAAAATTTTAACAAAAAACGATTTATCAAAAAACAGCTTCATTCTTTACCCTGCTTCTTTTTGGACGCACAAAAACCACATTCGATTGATTTTGTCAGCTCAAATAATAAAAGAACAAAATATGAATTTAAAAGTTGTTTTTGTAGGGCTTGATAGAGGAAATAGAAAATATTTGTTAGAACAAGTAAAAAATCTTGATTTAGAAAAAGAAGTTTTGTTTTTAGATTATGTTGAACAAGATGAGCTAAAATCACTATACAAAAACGCTTACGCTGTAGTTTATCCTTCTTTAGCCGGTCCTGATAGTATTGTTGCACTGGAAGCAATTTATTTTTCTTGTCCTGTTTTGATTTCAAATCACCTTGGCTACAATCATCAATTGAAAAAATCTGCTATATATTTCAATCCATTAGATGAAGCAGATATAGTGGAAAAACTTGTAGAATTAAATAACCAAGTATATAGAGAAGAATTATTATCGAATGGAAAAATATTAATCAATGAATCTGAATGTAAAAATTACATAGATAAATTCATAAATCTAATGGACGATTTTTATTCAACTCGTCAGTGTTGGTCTTTAAAAGAAAGATATAATAACAAATGATAATAGCACTCGTTATATTATTAATAGTTTTATTTTTTTTACTAATCGGATATTTTTTGTATTTAAAGAAAAAAAACAAAAAACCTCAAGACCTTGCAATTTTTTCTATAGATGAAGTCTTCGATAACTATAATTTTTTAACAAAAGAAATCTATATAGTAAACAAAAATCTGATTTTAGCATTAAACAAACTCGAAAACCGTTTTGCGATTGTTAAAAATTTTAATCCAAAAAATATATCAAACGTCGTTTTTGTTGAATTTCCGATTTCTCATTTGCTAAAAATCAAACAAACCAAAATTTTTGCACAAATTACATATTTATACGATTCAAAAGAACAAACTTTAAAAATCACCCCTTTAAAAAATGACGTCAAAAAATTCTTGTATAATGTATACAAAAAAGCAAATTTTAAAGCAATAGAAATAAAACACCCGAATACTAAATTCGACGTTGTATCTTCCAGTGATTGGGAAAGCACTTATGTATGGGCTTTTTCTTCCAGAAAATCGGTTTTTGTATATTATGATACAGAAAAACAATTTATATCTCACGAAATCAACTTATTAAAAACAAATTTAACTCTAGATATAAAATATTCTTATTTTGAAATGTCAATCTACAACATAAACCAGCAATTGCTTTCTTATGAATCTGAGTTTTATGATGAATTGTTCAATTCTTTGTGCAATAATATCAAAGAAAAATTTGCTTGCATAAAAGAAAATGCTCTATATTATGACAACAACAATAACGTAGTATTTCTATCGAATGGAGTCAATTCGCTTCAAATAGTCAATTTAGATACGGTTGAAGATGTTGATTATTATGAAAACAAATTGTCATTCAAAATTTCACAAAATGAAAAAACAATAAACTATATTGTTTCAAAAGAATTGTCTGATTGTTTCAGTGATTTTGTCATAAATTACAATCTAAAACAAATCGCAAGCGGATTTAATTATGCAACAGATAAACTCATAAATACTTCTGAAAACACAAAACTGTTGATAGATTATACGAGAAACAGGGTGGTTTATTGTGCTTCTTTAAATACTTTTTCAAAATTTAGCTACTATACTATTGCTTTTGATAGTATAAAAGATGTTGAATACTTTAAAAATGGAACAAATATTTTTGTTAGAATATATCTAGATAGAGATGAAAAAGTTGATATTTCTTGCAAAAAATCAGAAGTTGCACACTATATTTTGGCACAATTGAAAGTAATTTTAAATGAAAAATCTAACTGAAAAAGAAAAAATGCTATTAGGTCTTGCTTATTATCCAACAAAAGATAAAACCCTAGAAACAGATAGAAACAAATGTAAAATTCTTTGCAGTGAATATAATTCAAGAAACTATGATGACAAAACAAAAAATGATTTATTGAAAAAAATTCTTGGAAAAGCAGAAGGAAATACAGTAATAGAACCTTATTTTTGGTGCGATTACGGTTATAATATAGAAGTTGGTAAAGATTTTTATTCAAATCATAATTTGACAATTTTAGATTGTGCAAAAGTAAAATTCGGCTCAAACGTCTTAATTGGTCCTAATTGTTCGTTTTATACAGCAATTCACCCTATAAAAGTCAAAGAAAGACAAGATTTAATTGAATATGCTCAGCCTATAACAGTTGAGGATAATGTCTGGATAGGTGGAAGTGTAACTGTTCTAGCAGGTGTTACTATAGGAAAAAACTCTGTAATCGGTGCAGGTTCAGTCGTTACAAAAGATATCCCTTCTAACGTTGTTGCAGTTGGGAATCCTTGCAAAGTAATTAAGACAATAGAAAACTAAATTTTAGAAGTTATTTCTTCTTCTTTTTGTCTTTGTTTCATTATTTTTGCACGTTTGTTTCTGTATAACATGTCGCAAAATGCTTCTAAACGAGTAATGAAACC
>CAKURN010000128.1 GCA_934675695.1 uncultured Candidatus Melainabacteria bacterium
TTCATCACACTTTCATTGGGTTTTGAATTTATTGCAACAGGAATGATGACAGCTGTAATAATTCCAATAACTGTTAAAGTTATCATTACTTCTGCTAAAGTGAAGGCTTTTTTCATATCTTCTCCATAAATACTAATTCATGAATACCACATATTCTAATTTTTTCATACCTAATAAAATATAAAATACAATTAATGAATTAGAATTTATACATACCTAAATTGAACGAAAAATAATAATAGTTTAATATTGTTCAAAAGGAGTTCAATGTTAGATTTAGATAAACCGATATTAAAAGTGAGTCAGGTTGCAAAAGAAATAAATGTTTCTTGCGATAGGTTGAGAACTTATGACGAAGAAAATTTAATCATACCAACCAGAAAAAACAAAGTGCGTCTATACAGCTACAATGATGTCGAGTGGCTTTTGGATTTGAGAAAATTAATCGCCAAAAACTCGCTTTCTGTTTCAGGTTTTAAAGAAATACTCAGAATAACTTATTTTTTGTCAGACGAAGATTTTGAAAATTTCGTTCAAAAACAACCAAAAAACTCTATTTGGAAGACAGTTTTAAATATGCGAAAAAATCCAAATTACAAAAAACTTAAAAATATTTATAGTTGAATATTTTTTTAATATAATTTATTCAACAGAAGTTTGTATGGTTTTAAATTTTGAATTTTGATGAAATATACGAAAAAATAAAAACAGCAGTCGCATTGGAAATAAAATACCAATACATAAATTTTGACGGCAGAAAAATGAACTTTTCAAAATTTATGCTTGGCATATTAAACGAAGTTTTAAAAAACATAAACAAAATCGAAAAACCTGAAATAAACAAACTAATCGTGCTTTTTGAAAGTTATCATATAGATTCTGTAGGAAGTAGAAAATACACAATCGACAAAACTCTAGAAACTTTTTACCGTTTAAGACAATTAATAAAGCCAAAAAAAGAAAAAAGCGAAAAAGAAAAAAAAGATTTTAAAGAAGAAATAGAAGAAATTGATGTCAGTTTTGTTAAAGGCGTAGGCCCTGTTATTGCAAAATTATTGAACAAAATCGGTATTTACAAAGTAAAAGATTTAATAGAATATTATCCAAAAAAATACATTCAATACAATCACCAAAACAAAATAAAAGATTTAAAACTGGGCGAAACAGTCACTGTTTTTGGCAATATTGCTAAAGTTTCACATTACACAACAAAAAACAAACTCACAATTTTGACTGTCTTAATTAAAGATTCTACAGGGATTTTGCCTATAAATTACTTTTTAAAAACGCAAAATCGAAAACTTATAGAACATTACAAAAAAGAATATCCGATAAATTCTTATGTAATGGCAATGGGAAAAGTAAAATTTGATGATTACAACACTAGAACCACTCTAGATAAAGCCCAAATCCAAATTATTGGCACAAATGGCGAAATAGAAATAACCAAAAACACGATTGTTCCTATATATTCTCTATGTGAAGGCTTAAATCCAAAAACCCTCACAAATGCAATAAACAACGCATTAACAAAATTCAAAGACAAAATTTTTGACCCTGTTCCAAAAGATATTTTAGATAGATTAAATTATATAGACAAAAAAATGGCAATATTTGATATTCACAATCCAAAAACACAAACCGAAATCGACAACGCTAGAAATAGATTGGTTTTTGAAGAATTCTTTTCTATGCAGTTGAATTTAGCTTTGTTAAGAAATGAAATTTCAAAAAATGCTTCTATAAAATTGGAAATCAAAAAAGACGGGCTTGTAGACAAATTTATCAAAAGTTTGCCTTTTGAATTAACTAACGGACAAAATAAAGTCTTGGGAGAAATTTTTCACGATTTGAATTCTGAAACCCCTATGCAAAGGCTATTACAGGGTGATGTAGGTTCGGGAAAAACAGTAGTTGCAGCAATTATGCTACTTTGTGCAATAGAAAACGGCTACCAAGGTGCAATTATGGCACCGACTGAAATTCTTGCTTCTCAGCATTTCAAAAACTTCTCATCTTGGCTTGTGCCGTTAGGGATTAGTGTTGGGTTGTTTACAGGCAAAAATGGAACAAAATTAAGAAGGGAATTGTTGCAAAATCTGAAAAACGGGCAAATCCATATTGCAGTCGGAACTCACGCTCTGATACAAGACGGGGTTGAATTTAATAATTTAGGGGCAATTGTAATCGACGAACAGCATAGGTTTGGCGTAAAACAAAGAAACGCTCTATTAAACAAAGGCAAAATGCCTCAAATGCTCAATATGACAGCAACTCCAATTCCCAGAACTCTGGCACTAACGCTCCACGGGGATTTAGATGTCTCTAATATAGATGAGCTTCCTAAAAACAGAAAACCAATAATAACAACACTAGGTTCAAATTTAGAAAGAAAAAAAGCTTACGATTTAATAAAACAAGAATTGTTCTTCAAACATCAAGCCTACATTGTTTATCCTCTGATAGACGAATCAGAAACACTATCTGCAAAGGCAGCCACAATAGAAGCCCAAAAGCTGCAAGAAGGCGAGTTTTCGCAATACAAAATAGGTCTTCTCCATGGCAAAATGACTTCTGATGAAAAAGACAAAATAATGGAAGATTTCAAAAATCAAAAATTTGATATTTTGGTTGCAACAACTGTTGTTGAAGTAGGTGTAGACAACCCAAACGCTACAGTCATAATAATAGAAAACGCAGAGAGGTTTGGTTTGTCGCAGTTACATCAATTGAGAGGCAGAGTAGGAAGATCGGAACTTCAATCGTATTGTTTTTTGATTACGCAAAACAGCAATCAAGATATTAAAAACAGATTAAATATAATGACAAAAACAAATAACGGCTTTATCATTTCTCAAAAAGACCTTGAATTGAGAGGCCCCGGGGAGTTTTTGGGTACAAGACAATCAGGGCTGCCTGATTTTAAAATAGGCGATATTATAGAAGATTCAGAAATTTTAGAATTAGCAAGAAATGAAGCTACAAGATTTATTGAAGAAAAAAATATAGACGATTATCCTTTGTTAAAAAATGCCGCTCAAAGTTACAATTTGTTTAGAGGCTAGTCTTGTTTTAGCCCTTGTATTATAGCTTCTGTGATTTTTGTTACTTGTTTTATTTCAAGACCTATTTTTGAAATTTTTGAATAGACTTTGTCAGATACTTTTGGAATGATTGCTTTTTTAAAACCCAATTTCCAAGCTTCCTTCAGGCGTCTTTCAATATTGTCTACATATCTGATTTCGCCCAACAAGCCGACTTCTCCTATTACGATTGTTGTGTTTTTTATTGGAATATCTCTAATCGAACTAATAATTGCTAACGCCAAAGCCAAGTCATAACTGGGTTCTATTATATCAATCCCGCCTACTACATTTACATAGACGTCTTGTTTTGAAAGGTTCAAGCCGACTTTTTTTTCTAAAACAGCCAAAACCTGCAAAAGCCTATTATAATCTAAACCTACAGCAACACGTCTGGGGTTTGTGTAGTTTGTTGAACCAACCAGAGCTTGTATTTCATGAAGAAATATTCTGCTTCCCTCTAGAGTTGCAACGATTGCCGAACCCGACGCTTCCATATTTTGGTCTAAAAGCATTTGAGATGGAGAAGTCACTTCTATCAAACCGTCATCTTCCATCTTAAAAACTCCGACTTCAGATATTGCACCAAAACGGTTTTTTATACATCTCAAAATCCTAAATTGCTTGTATTTGTCACCTTCAAAATTAATCACACAATCAACCATGTGTTCAAGAACTTTTGGACCTGCAATATTACCTTCTTTTGTAACATGCCCGATTACTATTGTTGTTATGTTTTTTTGCTTTGCAATTCGCATAAAAACATTCGTACATTCTCTAATCTGCGATACAGAACCGGCTGAAGAAGCTATATTTGCACAATACACACTTTGTATACTATCAACAATCAAAAAATCCGGCTTGATATCATTTATTTGATTAATTATTTCATCAACACAAGTTTGATTAGTCAAATAAAGGGTTTCAGGCTCAACATCGAGTCTTTTTGCTCTCAATTTTACTTGTGTCGGAGATTCTTCTGCACAAACGTAAAGAACTTTTAATTTTTGATTATTAAAACTTATTTCGCAGATGTTTTTTGTTGTTTGCAAAACCAATGTAGATTTTCCAATCCCCGGGTCTCCTGCAAGCAAAGTCAAAGACCCCTCTACAAAGCCGCCTCCCAAAACTCTATCTAATTCTTCGATTTTTGTTTTAAATCTCGTTTTTTCATCCAGTTCAATTTCTTTTATTTTTGAAATATGCGTACCTTCTGAAATTAAGACAGATGGTTTTGAAGCTTCTGATTTTTTAATTACAGATGTAACTTCTTCAACAAAAGTTCCGAATTGTCCGCATTCCGGACATTTTCCCAGATAGGAAACCGTTTCGTAACCACAATTTTGACAAACCCATTTTGATTTTACTTTAGCCATAGTGATAATTTTATCATAGTTTTAAATTTTGTAACAAAATTTCTCTAAAAACAAAAAAATTTTTATTTAGAGTTTTTGTATGAAAAAGTTTTAGAAGGATTAGAGAGTATGAAAATTTCCCCACTTAATTGCACAACCAGTTTTAGAGCAGGAACAAAAAGAAAAGACCAACAACCCGCTCTAAAAGAAAACAAAACATCACCCATTAAAAGACCGGGGGTTTTTGACATTCCATCAAACATTGCATTAAATCGCACAATCAATAAATACAAGAAAAACTTTACTCCTGAAGCAAGCGATGTCTACGACAAAGCAGTCAATATCGCAAAACACTACCAATCTCCAACTGTAGAACCAAAGCACATTTGGCTTGCTAGCTTAATGACATTTGACAATCTATTAAAAGAACTGGATGAAAACAAAACTCAATACAACCCTTCGGGTAGAATATTGTTTCCACGAGACATAATGGACGCAGCCGGCATTAA
>CAKURN010000129.1 GCA_934675695.1 uncultured Candidatus Melainabacteria bacterium
ATCCGAAGCCAAACGATGAAATTTTAAGATATTGCCATTGAAAAAGCAACCAAAAGTTATTTAATTTTAAAATCTTTTTTTTTTTTTCGAGTGTTTTGGTAACCTTTGTTAGAAATTACGAATTTGTGAATATATTTGCTTGTGTAATCTCCTCTAACAAACAATTGTTTGATTACATTTTCTCTTTCAACCAAAGGGTGAGAAATTTTTTCCAAGTTTGGGTTATCTTCTGTTAATTGCGTCCAAACAGCAGCTTCCATAGTCCAAGCGTAAGTTTCTTCGTTTATTGAATTTGTTTCGTCTTGGTGAATTGCTTCATGGGCCAGTATAGCACTAAGAGCCTCTATCGGAGCGTCTTTATGCTTTTCGTTAATGTAGATGTACAAATCTTTTTTCTTTTTCCAGCCTAAAGCATCGAAATTTGTATACTGCGGATTAATCAACGAAAGGTTTAAAAATTCTATTTTCATTGGTCTGTTGGTCAAATTCTTCCCTAGGATTGCGTCATGGGAGTATTTGCCTGTTGTATTTTCCAACAATTCAACAGCACGAATAACATTATCGTCATTAGTTACGTTTTTGTATTTTTTGTATGTTGCTTCTGTCAGTTCTATGTTGCTATTTATCCCAAAAGACAAATTGCAAGAAAACAATATTGACAATGCGAATAAAAATACTTTTTTCATAAATCCCCTTAAAACCATTTTCTAATATTATTACACATATTTTTTTAAGGACAAATTTTTAAAAAGAAATATTTTAAAATAAGAATACTAGGCTTTTTTCTTTGTATTATCGTTTTCTTCAAACGAAGTAGAACCCGTAAATTCGTTTTTGCCTGTTAAAAGTTTTGTTACTGCAAAAGTCAATTTTGGAATAATAATAGACAATCCTAAAACGCTCGTTGCCAGCCCAATCGCCAAAAAGCCTGCGTTTTTGATATTTGTTCGTTTTGTATATTTTTTAATAAAATCTAGCGAAGTTTTGTCGCCTTTTAATATATCGATGTTTTCTTTTTTTGCTTGGCTTTGAAGTTTGTTAACGAAGCTTTCTATACTTTTGTTAATATCTTTCAAAGTATCATTTTCTGTAAATTTGTTTACTTTTCCGTATTTTCCATAAGTTTCGTTTCTGTAAATTTCACAAGCTACATCTGAACCAAAGATGTTTTTCAAGACGCTATCAGGTCTTTCGCCTTTTGGAGTTTTAAAAATATCAGGGTTATTTCTTATTTTTTCTAAACCTTCTTTGAAAGAACCAAAATTATTTACCAAAGTTTCAGCACTGATTGGTTGAATGTTTGGAGTGGTTTTTCCTCTCAAGAGTTTTTGCACATGTCCGCTTGCAAAATTGTAAAAATACGCACTAGCCCCGTCCATAATTAAATATTCAAGAGCCTCGTATTTGTTTCTTGAGGTAATCATACGTCCTATAATCATAGGTACATCAGTTATAATCAAGCGAAAACGATTGTCGTTTTCTGTTTGATAAGTCAAATCGTCAATATTTCTTGGAATACCTTTAAATGAAACAGGGTTTGAAGTTTTGTTTGTTGTGTTTTTTTGAAAATCTTCAAAAGAAGTGAAGTTTTGAAGCGGTTCGTTTTCTGTTTTGTTTTGTTTGCCTAATTTTTTTTCTGTTAAATACTGATTAATCTTTGGAATAGCAATTCCCATCATAACGCAGTTTAGTATAAGAGCAGAAATAGAAGTTACTTTTTTTGCTGTAGACATTCTTTTTGCCAATTGCTCAGCGTTTATTCCTTTAAAGTCGAAATTTTTGAATTTTTCTAAATCGCTATAATCAAGCCCGTCTTTTTTGACTCCGTCAATAAGGTATTTTGCACTATCTAAAATCGAATCGTTTCCTTTTTTTGCATTAGAAAAATCAATGCCTGTTGTCGGTATTTTAAGAAGCTTTTCGCAAATCAAATTTCCTATTTTATTGAATGCAGGAATACCAAACATCCACACTACTGCAGACATGAGTTCTTTTCTCATTTTTTCAGCACCTTCAATAATGCCACCTCTTTTGTAGCCTGCATAAGACCTACCTATATCGGTCGGTACCTCCTCAATCAATGTTCCAATGGGTTTTGAAGGGTTAATTATTGTTTTTACGCTTCTTGCAAGTAATGAGTAGTTGTTGTTTATTGACACAATAATCCTTTTGAAGTCATGTTGGTACCCTGTTATAAAACTTGTAAAGGAAAAAAATTGCTAAATTAATTTTCTTTGTTTTTGTAACCTGTCATGTTGGAGATTTGTTCACACCATTGTTTTAGAATTTCTTTTTCATCCAATTCCCAAGAAATAGCTTCTCCCATTGTTACGTTGATTTTTTGTTTGTTAAAAATATTCCAATTGTAATTTTCGCAACCTGTTATGCCGACAGGGACGATGTCGATTTTGTTTGTTTTAGCAAAATAAATAAAACCGCCGTTGATGTTTTCTATGGTTTTGTTTTTTCTAATACCACCTTGTGGAAAAATGCACAAGCCGAAATTCGCTTTAAATGCTTCTTTTACGGTTTTAATGGTTGAAAGAGCAACTTTTTCACGATTAACGGCAAAAGCTCCCAAACGATTAACGTTCCTTGCAACCCATTTTTGTCCCCAAGAACCTTGTCTGAATAGTTCCTGTTTTGCCATATAAGCTATAGGAACTCCAACCAAATAGTTAACAAGAAAAACGTCCATATAAGAAATATGGTTTGCTGCATATATGTACAATTTTTTTTCAAGTTTTTTGTTTTTGTTTAATTTTATTTTATAAAATAATGAACCAAAAAAAGGTAAAAACAAAATATACAAAGCGTAATATTGATATAATCTTGTTAAAAAATTAAAATCTTTCGCTTTTTTTTGTGCAAAATTTATTTCTTTCTTTGTCATTATCTTTTTCCTTCTGATAATTCTGTAACTTTTTTACTCCATACGTCAATCATTTCGTTGATGTTTTCACTGTATGGAATTGGCTGTCCGATTTTTATTTTCATATGACTGTTGAATACTTTTCTTTGGTCTTTTACAACCCCTGTTATTGCAACAGGTAAAATGTCGCATTTTAGAGTTTTTGCAAAACTTGCAAAGCCTTTGTTGATATTGTCCATATTTCCATCAGCTTCTCTAGTACCTTGTGGAAAAATGCCCAAAGCCCAGTTGGTTTTTTTGAGTCCTAGAGCTGTTTTTATTGTTGATGGTGACAATTTTGCTCTATCTACCGCAAAAGCTCCCAACAAATCCAAGAAAAATCTTGCGATTTTGTTTTTAAACAACTCAACTTTCGCCATATAAGCAACATTTCTCTGTAGAGCATAAATAACCAAAAAAGGATCAATTGCACTAACATGGTTTGAAGCAACAATGAAAAAACCTTTTTTAGGAACGTTTTCTCTACCTTCTACTTTTAGGTTAAATGCAACTTTGTAATACATTCCATAAACTAATGTACAAGTAATCCACTGAAAAATCCCTCTAAAAATATTATATTCTTTTGGATCTCTTTTTTGATAATTTTTTGTCATATTGTTTTCTGGTTTACTCCCTTATGATATAATTATACCGAAAAAATAAAATATGTCTTGGCTATATTTGTTCAAAGGAGAAAAGAATGAAAAAAATTTTAGGCTTGAGTGTCGTTGCATTTTCTTTAATGCTTGCGAGTGCAAATGCAGAAATAATAGGAGTTGTGGATTTCGACAAAGTTATTGACAATTATGCTAGAGTAAAAACCGTTTCTGATGAAATTTCTGACAAATATTCAGAAATAGAACGTTTCAAATTGGACAAAACCAGAGAATACAAAAAGCTTTCTACTCCTTTAGAAAAGAAAAATTTTGAAGACGCAACAGAAAAAGAACTCGTTCGTCGTCAAGAAGCACTTCTTAAATTAAAAGAAAAGAAAGAAAACGAAATCGATGCTACAATCAAATCAACAATTAAACAAGTTGCAATGTCAAACAATGTCGATACAGTTGTTGAACAATCAGTCGTATTTTTTGGCGGTGTAGATTTAACTGATAAAGTAATCAGAGCATTGAACGGAAAATAAAAATTATTTTTTATATCTTATAAAATAGCGGAGAACTTTTGTTTTTCCGCTATTTTGCTTCATGGTATTCTTTTTCTGTATTTACATTCCAAATTTCATTTTTATCTGTTTTGTTTTGAAGAATTGCTTGTGCCGCTAAAAAACCTGTTTTTGTCGAATGATCCATATTGTTGTATCTGTGTTGACCATTTCTTCCGATACAGAACAAATTTTCTTTTGAATTGACAAAATCAATTACTTTATCTATGTCTTTGTATGAATCAAAATACGCAGGGTATGCTTTTTTCACTTTTTCTCTATGAAAATCAAGAATTTCTTCTTTTGAATTTATAATTTTCATTTTTTTCAATTCATCAGCAACAAAATCTACCACATCTTCTTCTTTCATATTCCAGAAATCATCATTTTCTTGGCAAAAATATTCAAGCCCAATCCACTCGGTGTTTTTGTAATCTTTTACCAAATACGGTGACCAATTGTTGAAAAACTGCATTCTACCTAGTTTTACAGATGTATCTTGCACATATATCCAGCAGTCAGGGATTCTTTTTTCAAATGTTTTTATTTTTGTTTCATTTTTTAGATTAATATCTTTAACCAAAATTCCAACAGTAACAAAATCCCTGTAGGGAAGATTGTTTGCAATTTTTTTAATATTTGAAGAAGTGTCTTCTATTGCTAAAACCAAATCTTTTAAAGCCATGGAAGAAACGACGTAATCTATATCAAATGCTTTTTTTTCGTTGTTTTTGATATAAGAGATAGTT
>CAKURN010000130.1 GCA_934675695.1 uncultured Candidatus Melainabacteria bacterium
GAAGTAGCGAACGCAATCGACCTCAAGGATTTGATGCTTGAAACGGATTGTCCGTATTTAGCTCCACATCCTTTTCGAGGAATGGAAAATGCTCCAAAATACATAGGTTTTGTTGCAAAAGAAATTGCAAAAATAAAAAACATACCCTATGAAACGGTAGAAATTCAAACAACAAAAAACGCAAAAGAATTTTTTAATATTTTATAAAAAGGAAAAATAATGGCACAACAACAAATACAAGGAAAAATTCAAACAAGACAAGCACTTTTAATCTTTTGTAAAGATTGTGCAAGCCCACTGGTTCTATATTTCGACAATCCTGTTGAAATTTATGAAGATTTAAAAGGTTTATTAAATTCAAACGAAATAAAAATGGTAGAATTTGAACCAATCGGACCAATTAAAAAAGCAGCTTTAACTTCTGACAAAATTGTTGCTGTAGCATTGCAAGAAGAACAATACATAGTCCAAGAATAAATTTATGGCACAAAACAAAAAAAGATTGGATTTGATTTTATTTGAATTAGGGTATTTTGATTCAAAAAGTTCAGCGTGTGCAAATATTATTGCCCAAAATGTCAAAATTAACGGCGAAATAATTTCAAAAGCAGGAACTTTATTTGATGAAAACTTTTTTAACAATCCTGAAAAACCCGTTAATATAGAAATAAATTCAATACCTTTTGTTTCAAGAGGAGGATTGAAACTTCTCCATGCAATAAAAACATTCAATATTGACTTAAAAGACAAAATTTGTGTTGATATGGGAGCATCAACCGGAGGATTTTGCGATTGTATGTTGCAAAATGGTGCAAAATTCGTTTATGCACTAGATGTAGGCTACAATCAGCTGGCATGGAAATTGAGAAACGACCCTAGGATAAAATCAATCGAAAAAATAAACGTAAAAAACTGTACAAAACTCGATGTCTTTGGGCAAAATGAACCAAAAGATGAAGATATGCCTGAATTTATGAGTATGGATTTGTCTTTTATTTCTATTAAAAAAGTTCTTGAAAATTGTAAAAATTTAATTTCAAAAAATGCTTCAGCGGTTTTGTTGATAAAACCTCAATTTGAAGCAGGAAAAGACGAAATCGAAAAAGGCGGTGTCGTAAAAGACGAAAAAACAAGAAAAAAAATAATAAACGATATTGAAACATACGCAACTTCAGTAGGATTTAAGAGTTTAGGAGTGATAGAAAGCCCTATTCAAGGTGCAAAAAGCAAAAATACCGAGTATTTGATTTATTTAAAAAGGGAAAATTAATGCCGAATTTAGTTGATAATTTAACGTTAATAAGCGAAACTATGGAAAAAGTTCTCGATTTTGTCGCAAATGATGAAGTATTGTCAAAAGATTTTGAAGAATATTTGCAAATTAACAACTTAGAAATCGAAACAGAAAAACAATTTAATAACATAATAATTCAATATATGCTCGATATGAAAATGCAAAACGGGCTTCGTGTTTTAGAATATTACAAAAGAAACAATCCAACCGACGAAAAAATCATAAACGCTCTTTTAAATTCTTTTTGTGGGGTGTTTAAAGTAAACAAAATCACAGCTTCTACTTTTGTTGTTAATTGTTTGACTTCAAATGTCGAGCTTGAACTTGTTCCAATGGTAAAAATGAGTCACTTAAAACAAATCGGAAAATACGATTTTATTGAAGCTAGAATTTTAGAAATGGACGATGTTCAATATATTCTAGAAATTTATGATGTAATATCAGAATTTAATGTATATAGAGCAACGACTGATGCAATCAGATATATGCTTCAAAACCCAAAATCAGCCTATTACAAAAACATTGACCAAAAAGAAAAACTTCAACAGTCTGCAAACGAATTTTATCAAAAGTTTGTTGAATGTTTTAAAAGTGATTTTGTCGTTACAACGAACAAAAAAATTGACAAATTAATCGAATATTTTAATTTGTTTCGATTGGGCGAAAACAAAGATGACTACAGCGAATTAATCGAAAAAGTAGAAAAAAATCGCTACATAAAAATAGAAGAACTAAACACAAATGATGATGAATTTATAAAAAATGCGATTGGAGGGTTTTCTTCTCATAAAGAAACTTATGATGTTGCCCTTTGGGCGGACAATAAAAGAGGAATGTATGTAATTCCTTTCTTTGAAACGTTTATGAAGTCATTTAAAGAACCTCTAGAAAACAAAAACGAATGCATAAAAGAATTTTTGACAAATGACAAAGTCCCGCCAAGCGTAATAAAATATGCAAAAGAAAACAATGAAAACTTTTTTGATGTAGTAAACAATGTATTAAATACGCAATTTTCTTCTATAGAAGAATTGTTGTTCAATACAAAAGCAGCTTTTGTCGAAGATGGAGTTTTTTCTCCGATTACGGTTTTGTTTAATTCTACTTTGTTTTCAAATTTAGTAGAAATAAAAAAACAAACAAAAGAAGAAAAAAAGACAACAGGCAGAAACGACCTTTGCCCTTGCGGTTCGGGTTTGAAATACAAAAAATGCTGCGGAAAGAATGTTTAACTTTTAAAAAATAAAAAAATATGATATAGTTTAGTAAAAATAGGATTTTAAAGGAGTAAAAAATGTCAGAAGAACAACCAACACAAAATACACAAACAGAAAAAAAATGTAAATTTACTTTATTGATTATTTTGACAATTATTTCGTTATTGTTTTCTGTTTCTTCATTAGTATTGTCAATAATTACATATAATGGCGGTATCTCTATTGGACAACAAGGAGAAGATTCAAACAAAATTTCTGTCAGATATGATAAAGGAAGAAGTTTTGAAAAAGCATCAAAAAAGAACAAACCTATAATCGTATTTTTCTATACAGATTGGTGTGGTTTCTGCCAAAGATTTGCACCAACATTTGATAAAGTTACAAAAGATGCAAAAATCAAAAAAGAATTTGCAATTGCTTATGTAAACTGTGAAAAACCTGAAAATCAAAAATTAATGGAAGAATATGGAGTTCAAGGTTTCCCGACTGTTTTTGTAATTAATACAGATGGCACAAAAAAACAACTGGAAAATGCAACATTCTTTAACAACGATTCACAAGCAACAATTACAAAAGACGCTCTTAGTGTAATCGGAAAATAAAATTTTAAAAATATATCTAAAAAAGTCTGATATTTATCAGGCTTTTTTTGTTTTTAGTATAATATTTTATGGGATTTTAAAACAAAAATGACACTACACAAAAAACACTATATAAGATTTATTCTGATTGCTATTGCAACAACATTTTATTTTTTGGCAAATATACAAAGAGTTGCTATTCCTGGGGCAATTTTTGACATTTTGCAAGGGGATTTAGCGATTAATGCTTCTAAAGTTACACTTTTGGGTGCTGTGTTTTGTTATGTTTATGCGTTTTGTCAGCTCATTGTCGGAATGATGATAGACAAATTTGGCGGTTTTAGGGTTATTTGTGTTGGTGCGATAGCATTTGCCGTTGGAGCTTTGTTGTTTCCTTGTTCAAATTCTTTGGTTATTTTGTATTTGTCAAGAGCATTGGTTGGTTTTGGTTCTGCAACGTTTTATTTAAGTGCAGTTAGAGAAGTTAAAAAATACGTCCATGATAGAAACTTCGCTCTTGCGATTTCTTATATATTGTTTATAGGGTATAGTGGCGGAATAATCGCAAATGCCCCTTTAGTGTCATTGGTTGCAAAAACAGGTTGGCGAAACGCTTTTTTGGGGCTTGGTGTTTTTAGTTTGTTGTTGTGTATTATTTATTTGGTTTTGTTTTTTATATTTAAACCGGTTCATTTAGAAAAGAAAATCGAATTTTCTTTTTTGCCTTTTAGAGAAATTTTATCTAACAAAAACAACATTAATTTGTATATTTTTGGAAGTATGAATTATGGACTGTATTATGTTTTACAAAGTGTTATAGGAAAAAAGTTCTTAGAAGATTTTTGTTATTTTGATGTAAAAACAGCTGCCTTGCTACTATCTGCAATGGCACTTATTTCTGCTTTTGCAGGAACAATTACAGCTTTTTTGTCTAGATTAATTAATAACAAAAGAGCAATCATATTCAAATTTTATGCAATTTTGTCTTGCCTTTCAATGATGAGCGTTTGTTTGTTTTTGGCGTTTGGTATTCATTCAAAAATAATCGCTCTTATTTTTTGGATACCGTCGTTTATAGGCAGTATTTCGCCGCTTTTGATTTTGACACTACATTTAATAAACCGTTTTGAAATTTCTGCGACTGCTGTTGCTGTTCAAAATTTTGGATTTTTTATGATGGTTGGGATATTGGGCACAGTTTCAGGTATTTTGATGAATATGTTTGAACCAATACAAAAAAACGGTGTATTAATTTATTCAAATGACTCGTATTTGTTGGTTTTTGGGGTATTTTTTGTATTATCTATCGTAGAAGTTTTCTGTGCTTTTAGAACAAAAGATAAATACTAGATTAATCATTTAAAGATTTTTCAAGCCAAGTATCGGCTCTTTTTCCTGTTAAAATTTTTCCATCAGCTCTAATTCCGTACCCAAAAGGACAGATGTCTTTTACATCGTCACAATTCTCGCTTCCTCCAGATGGAATTCCATCAACATCAATACAAAAGGTTTTATAAGCGTTATCCATTCCGTTTTGGTCTTGATAGCGATAGCGTTTTTGCCAACCATATTTTCCAAAACAGCGGTATTGTTCCATAATTCCAGTTTCTTCATAACTTAACCCAGGGCAATTAGAACCAAATTTTGCATAGGCAGTTGCTATTTCATAGTAAACAACATTATCCGTTGTTTTTATTTCTTCTCCTTCTTCAGTGTGT
>CAKURN010000131.1 GCA_934675695.1 uncultured Candidatus Melainabacteria bacterium
TATTATTGTCCTGATGGCATAAATTGGTATAAGTGCCCGGCTGGTCAGTATTCTGATATAGATGATGCTTCAGAATGCAAAACATGTCCTGCTGGTCAATACGCAACAGATAGTAGCGGTAAATTCGACAGTTCTGTTGTAGCTATAAAATGTAGAGGTTGCTCCGATACTTATTATTGTGCTCCAGGAGCTGTTCCTACTGCTTGTTCAAATAAAATTTCTAATTGTGTAACTTGTGACTCTACTACAGCTAAATGTACAAAATGTAAAACAGGTTACGTAATATCAAACGGGGCTTGTGTGGCTTGTTATGCAAGTCAGGGAAAATATTCAACAGGTGGTACAGCAACTTCTTGTAGTGTATGCCCTGCCGGTCAATACGCAACAGATAGTAGCGGTAAATTCGACAGTTCTATTTTGGGTACAAAATGTAGCGGTTGTGCTAATACTTATTATTGCCCTTCCGGAGCTGCTCCTACTGTTTGTTCAAACAAAACTCCTAATTGTGTAACTTGTGACTCTGCTACAGGTAGTTGTACAAAATGTAAAACAGGTTACGCAGTATCAAACGGGACTTGTTCTATTTGTGCAAATATTCCAAATTGTGCAACTTGTACCAGCAGTAATAAATGTGACCAATGTAAAGACGGTTATACATTACAAGATGGTAGATGTGACTGTCCAACTTGGGCTATGAAAATAACCATAGGCGGCAAGAAAAAATGCATGACAAAATTTAATGTAGGCGATTCAGTAAATGGTGTTGGTGCAACATTGCCTGTAACAGAAGCCGGTATTAATATGTATAGAGCTGATGCCTATGACCCAAACAGTCACTGCCAATACGAATGGCAAAAATGTTGCTGGGTTGGAGCTTCGTTTAATAAAAGTGATACAAAAAACGATATAGGAAACTATTCTGGTTCAGGAAGAATACAATGTAACTACAATGCTGCAGCTGCACTTTGTTCAAAATTAAATAATAGCAGTGGCTGGAGATTGCCAACTCAAGGAGAAGTTAATACAGCACTTGCTGATTATACACTTGCAGCTCCTTATGTTGGTGCAGGAGGTTTGCAAATTTGTGGCGGTATGGCCCATGCTTATACTTCTACATTAATTAGATGTTATGATCCATATGTTTCAAAGACGCAATGCGTAACTTATAACAATCACAAAGGTAATACAGGTGCAACTGCAACTTCTTGTTTAGCAAATCCTGCATATTTGGGTGGTAGAGGTTGTTTGAATCTAAACTATGAAGATATCTGGTGTTATCCAGGTAGCTATTGGACATCAGACCCTGCCCCAAACCCAAGTATTTTAGTAGGTCCTGGTGCTACCTCACTTTTAGTTACCAATACTGCTGATACCAGAGGTTCTGGTGTTATAGTTAAGACAGAACAATCCACACGCCAATATGGCAGGTCTGTTCGATGTATCTATGATATAGAATAAAATTTCTAAAATAAAATTTACTATTTTCAATTCGTGTGGGGAAATTTATTTCCCCCTTTTTTTTTAATATAATTTAGCATAATAACAATAATAAATAATTTTTGCTAAGTATTTAAAAATGTAAAGAATAATCATATTATTATATAAAATACTTCCCTTTTATTATATGATTTTGATGGATATCCCCTTTGAAAAAATAAGGAATTAGTTGATTGCAAAACAATTTTGAAAGTCTTGATAATTTAGAGGTTAGAGCTCAACAGTCGTCTATTATTCAACAAAGAGCCGGACTTGTTGCTGTTTATATGTATAAACAGTTCATTGAATTTCACCAAGCAACAATGAATACAAAAGAAATGTTTGGCGGAATTTTGGAGAATTTGGCTTCTGTATTAGAATATTTAAGACAATCTTTGAATGTAAGAAATGTCCCTATACAAAACGTAAAATGTACTGTAGATTCTACAAAAACGCTTGCTATAGTTAATGTTTTGTGGCATACAATCAGTTTTACTTCGAGATTTAATTTATCCCCAAAAGCATTACCAAGAAAAGATGCAGGACCAATGTTTTGTGGAAGAATTTTTGCGATTAATGGCGATTTTACAAAATTGGTTAAAGAAAGTGACGATATTGATACTCAAATGAATGCAATTTTGGAAAACGAAATAGCTTCTTTATACGTTCCTGCAGAAAAAGTCAGAGGAACTATCATGACAATCAAACACAAAGACAATCAAGAACTCTACATTAGTCAGCCTGACGCTCCTAGAGAGTTCTTGTTAAAGGTTATTGAAATTGTGTGTGCCGGTGGAGAATTCCACAAGCAAAATTTAAAAAAGAATTTCTTCAGTTAAGCATTTCCATGTGCTAAAATGATTCTTTTCATTAATTTTTCAAAAAAGCTCATTGCGGGTTTTTCAACGAGTGCTGCTAATGCTTGAATTTCATTTTGGTATTCAATGCTCATTGGGTTATATTCGCACAATTCTAAATCATTTTCGTATTCCATCTTTAATCATCCTTATATTAACTAACCTCAGTTTACTATTCGTCATTTTTTCTTTAGAACTTTAGCAATTTTTTTATTTATTTACAAATATTAATAATTTTTTAATGTAAAATTATTGTATGAAATTTATATCAAAAAATTTATCTGACACAAAAAAAATTGCAAATGCCTTCTACAATTCTCTTAATGATAATGGATTGTTTGTCACATTGACGGGAGATATTGGTGCAGGAAAAACACAATTTGTAAGAAATGTTTTAGAATATATGGAAGTGAATGAAAAAGTCACTAGTCCAAGTTTTGTTATTTTAAATGAATACAAGTCCAAAAAAATGCCGATTTATCATTTTGATTTGTATAGATTAGAAGAAAAAGGGCTAAAATCAGTTGTTTCTGAGTTGAGAGAATATTCTAAAAAAGGAGTTTTGACTTTTATTGAATGGGCAGATTTTGCACACAATGAAATACCTAAAAATTCTCTAAAAATCAACGTTTCTTATGATGAAGATGATATTGATAAAAGAATTTTTGAATTTAGTGCTTTTGAAAAAGAAAGTATAGATTTTTTGAATAAATTTGAAAAAGAAATGGAAAAACTATGAATATATTGGCTTTTTGTTCTGCTTTAGATAAAACATATTTAGCAATCAAATTTGGTGACAAAATTATTGAAAAAACAATAAAATCTGACGAAAACTATCATAGTTTGTATTTAATTCAAGAATTGAAAAACATTTTTTCATCTAATAAACTGAGTTTTGATGAGTTAGATTTTGTGACTGTAAATTGTGGTCCCGGAAGTTTTACGGGTATTCGTGTTGCATTAAGTATAGCAAAAATCATCACAGGTGAGTTAAAAAAGCCTCTTGTTCCCCTAAATACCGCACAAATTCTTCTTGAAACTTATAATTGCAACAAACTTATTATGGATGCTCGACGTGATATGTTTTTTGTCGGTACAAAAGACAAAATAGAGCTGATTTTAAAAGAAAATGTAAAAGATTTTCTAAAAGAAAGCGATAAAATTCTTGTAGACAAAAATTCTAAAGAATATTTTAAACATGCACTTTGTTATGAAGAAGAAAACAAAAACATAGCTCTTACTATGCTAAAACTGGCAGAAAATAAATTTCTGTCTGCTAAAGATAAAAAAGAATTTGATTATTTAAAAACAGAAGCAAATTATATCCAAACGCCGCCTGTGTTTTAGTCTTCTTCCTGTTTTGTATCAGAATTTAATGACCACAAAAGTGCAGCTAGCCAACCTGCAAAAGTCCAGCCTAGTATTACATTAAGCAAACTTATTGCTAAAATGTTGTTGTGTTTTCTGACATAAGCAACAATAATGGGTACAAAATACAAAATTAATGACACAAATAACCAAGTCATAGTTATTATCATAATCATAAAAATCAATAAAATAGATAAATCCATTATTATTTTGCCTTTCTTTTTTATAGATTATAACAACTTTAGAAATTTAATTCAATTGTCATTTTGAATTAAATTATTGTGCAGGTTCAAAACCGCAATAATATTCTTCGTAACAGCGTTTGAGCCAATAAAATCCTTTGTCGCTACAATATTCATCTCCCAAAATTTCTCCTCCAAATGCTGCACAATCTGCTCTTGCAAAAGGTACGTTAGAGGTGATTTTTTTGATTTTTCCTTCAGTTGAACCTATTTGATTTACATCGAAGCCAAAAGGAATAGTTGTTGTAAGAAAATTCAGTTCTGTTCCCATTGGGCAAGATTTACTTATTTGCATTCCGTAGTTTATCATATCTCTTGCATTGCAATTTACAGGCATTAATTTGCCTCCCATTCTGCCTGTTGAGTGGATTTGGACAGGAACTCTATCTTTTCCTACTTCGTTTTCTCCTTTTTCTTCTCCATCTACATCAATAATAAATTCTTTTATGATGTTGTTACTATCTTCTGAGATTGATGGTCTTTCGAGTCCATATATTGCGATTTTTGTTTTTTTGATAACAAAATTCAACTGCGGCATTCCGGTTGGGTTTTGGACACAGTTGCCTGTTGTTGAAGATAATTTTTTTGCTAATATTTCACAAACAGAGTCTCTATATTCACTGGGTTTTTCGTAAACGTATTGTTTTTCTTTGTAGATGTCATGGATTACGTTTGAAATTTGTATGTATGCAAATCTTGAATTTCTTATGAATTTTTTTTCTTCCGGTTTGTAAACATTGAAATAAAGCCAAATTGCAAGTGCAATCAGACAGATTGTAGCTATGATTGCTATTACTCTGATTAAAATCGCTAATATATCTATAGAAGGC
>CAKURN010000132.1 GCA_934675695.1 uncultured Candidatus Melainabacteria bacterium
ACTAAACGGAAATATTAACAATTATTTATCTAAAACACCGCAAAATAATTTCTTTGTAAGTTTTAAAAACATAAATTTAGAAAATTTAAGCACAATTTCACAAAAAATTAAACTTAAAAATTCTACATTGAATAGTGGGCTAATAATAGCCAAAAAAGACGAATTGAAACTAAATTCGCTCAGTTTCAATTACCAAAATATGCCTCTATTTTTAAACGCACAAATTAAAGATTTGTATAGCAAAAAATATCTCCAAGCAAATTTCTCAACGATTTTAACCGAACAAACAATAGATAACACTATAAATTCATTTTTAGTAACTCCAATAAAAATCAAAAACGAAATCCCGATTAAAGGCGTATTTAGCGGAAGAAGCGAAAATTATTCTATCGATTTTACAGTTAAAATTCCAAAAAATTCAGACATATCTTTTAGCGGCAGCAACATTGGTGACATTAATCATGATAGAGAAATATCAGGCAAAATAGAAACAAACAAAGAAGTTGCAAATATAAAAAACTTAAAACTTGTAAAATTCATCAAAAACCAAAACAACAAGATAAATCCTCTAATTTTAATAAAAAGCGACGGAAAAATTAAACAACAAAACGAAGAAGTATTTTTGGAAAATTTCAAAATCATAACCCATAATCCAACAAACGTTAGAATTTTGAATTTGATATTCAAAAAATCACTCCTAAAAAAAGGTAACTTTGAATGCAATCTAAATATAAATGGCAATATAAAATCTCCAAAAGCCAACGGAAAACTGCTTTTAGCGGATTTAGATATTCCTTTATATGATGCAGAAGTAAAAAATGCAAGATTAAATTTTGCAGACAGAACAATTGATGGCGAATTTAATGCACAAAACAAACAAAGCGATGTGAAAATCAACATAAAAGCGAAAAACGACTTCTCACTTCCAATTGTAATAGATAATGTAAATATTGCATCTAATAAATTAAATATTAAAGAAATGTTGAACACTAAACCAACAAATTCAATAATCAGCGATATCACGCTAAAACAAGAACCTTTAAAATTGAACGATGTAATTATTAAAAAAGGAACATTGGATTTTAAAGACGTATCGTACGACAAAATCAATGCACAAAACTTAAAAAGCGATTTTAGCTTCGATAAAGAAATTTTTGACATAAAATCAGCAAAACTAGATATTGCAAACGGAACGATAGAAGCAAAAGGTACATACAACACAAAATCCTCAAATGCAGCTATAGAAGCAAAAATGCACGATTGCGAAGCAAATATTTTAAGTGAAGAATTTTTGAGTTTACCAAACCAATTGTATGGAAAAATGAATGGTTCGGCTAAAATTCGTGCAAAAATAATCGATAGTCCGGAAAACATCAAAGGCATTAAATCAGAAATAGATTTTTCTGTTGCAAACGGCAAAATGCCAAAACTGGGTTCTCTTGAATATCTACTAAGAGCAGGAAATTTAATAAAAAGTGGTATTTTTGGCTTGTCTTTAAATAATTTAATACAAGTATTAACGCCATACAAAACAGGTGAATTTGAAAAAATTTCAGGCAATTTGCAAGTAGAAGATGCAAAAATAAAGAATCTTGAAATTTATTCAAAAGGTAAAAATCTTAGTCTTTTCTTAGAAGGAGAATACAATATTTTAGAAAACTTTGCTAATATAAGAATTTATGGAAAATTGTCTCAAAACATTTCAAACGCTTTAGGTAAAATAGGAAATGCTTCTTTAAATCAATTCTTTAATGCAATATCAGATATTGCAGACATAAAATCTGAAAAGAAAAAACAAAACGCTGAAAAACTGTCTAAAATACCATCTATAGAAACAGAAAACCAAACACCTAGATATTTTAAAGTAAAAGTTCTAGGAGATATCAACAAAGAAAACTATATAAAAAGTTTTAACTGGGAGTAAAAAGTAAATGAATATGAAGCTTGATGATATAAAAACGACAAATGCATTTGATTATGCATATTTAATAAAAAGAATATATCCTTATATAAAACCTTTGACTTTTAGAATTATTGTAGCGTTTTTATTGGCAATTCCATTGGGATTGTTAGATGGGATAACTGCATTTGTACTAAAACCTTATATAGATGTTGTTGTAAATGGAAACACTCTTGTATATTTTAATTACGAATTAACAAGAGATATATTATCAAGAGTCATTCCACCTGGGATAGTTATTTTTGCAGGTATACAAGGTACTCTTAGATATCTAAATACTTATTTAGCCGATTGGATTAGTTTGACTATTTCTAACAATGTAAAAGTTGATTTGTTTAAAAAATTGGTTTATTTGGATACAAAATTCTACGATGACAATTCCTCTGGGCTTGTTATATCCAGATTTTTAAACGACCCGGAAACAGCCTCTAAACAACTAATAAACAGTTTAAAAGCACTGATTGTTGCTTTTACCAGTGCATTAGGACTTATTTGTGTATTATTGTACAACTCTTGGCAATTAGCATTTTTCGGAGTTGCAGTATTAGGGTTGACATTTGTTCCTATGACTTTTTTAAGAAAAAGAATTAAAAAAGTATCCAATAAAACAACCGTAGTAGGCGGCGATATAACAACAGCATTCAACGAAACCTACAACGGAAACAAAGTAATTAAAGGCTATAATTTAGAAGAAAACGAATTTCAAAAAGTTAAAAAATTAATAAAAGAAACTTTTAACTTGCAAATGTCTTTAACAAAAAGAGTAGGCTGGCTGTCACCTTTTATGTACATTATAGCAAGCTTTGGCGTTGCATTTGTAATGTATTTTGGAAACATATTAATTAAAAACGGACAACTGACCACAGGAAGCTTCGCAAGCTTCATCACTTCTTTATTATTGCTTTATAAACCGATAAAAACTCTAGGAAACGATTTAACAAACATTCAAAACATTTTTGTTTCACTAAGCAGAGTTTTTGAGTTGTTTGATTTTGAAACTAGAATAAAAGATGAAGGCAAAAAAGAACTCGATTTTATTCCTAATGTTGTTGAATTTAAAAATGTAGATTTCTCGTACGACAACGAAAACGATGTTTTAAAAGGTATTAATTTAAAAATATTAAAAGGAGAAACAGTAGCACTCGTTGGAAATTCAGGTGGTGGAAAATCAACTATCGTAAATCTTTTGCCCAGATTTTATGATATTTCAAAAGGAGAAATTTTATTCGATGGACAAAACATCAAAAATTTCACTTTAAAATCGCTCAGAAATTCAATTTCGCAAGTTTTTCAAGATAATTTTTTATTCAGCGGAACTTTGAAAGAAAATATTCTTTTAGCAAATCCTAACGCTTCTGAAGAAGATTTTCAAAAAGCAATAAAAGCAGCACATTTAGAAGAATTTATAAATTCTTGCGAAAACGGAATAAATACACATATTGCAGAAAACGGCACATCTCTATCAGGCGGGCAAAAACAAAGAATAGCAATCGCAAGAGCATTATTAAAAGACGCTCCTATAGTAGTTTTAGATGAAGCAACTTCTGCTCTAGACAATGCATCAGAAAAAATTGTCCAAAAAGCTCTTGAAAATCTAATGAAAGATAAAACGGTTTTTGTAATAGCCCATAGACTCTCAACTATCTTCAATGCGGATAAAATTGCAGTGATAAATGAAGGCAAAATCGTTGAATTAGGGACTCATGAAGAACTTTTGAAAATAGAAAACGGAAGCTATAAGAATTTGTATAATATGCAATTTAAAAAACAAAATTCAAATTTATGAACAAATTTGAAAAAAAATACTTGACAAATAAAATTAATATTGTATTATTAATTATGCAAGAGGCGTTGAGCCGATAGCAAAGAAAATATACTTTATAACAAAGTAGACCCAAATTAAGGGCGTTTAGCTCAGTTGGTAGAGCGCCTCCCTTACAAGGAGGATGTCGGGAGTTCGAGCCTCTCAACGCCCACCATAAAAACCTAGCAATAGGTTTATTTTTTTCTCAAAATTACTACTCAAGATTAGACAGACTATAAGGGAATGGTAGAAACATTTTAGTTATCACTATATTGTTTTAATTTTGTTGTCTTTTGTTTTCACAAAATAGCAACATAAATGTTTCAGCTGTTTTATAATAGTGTCATACAGCCAAGGAAATACCAAAAATGACAAGAATCAACGGAATAAGCATCAATAACACCAATGGCTACCCAAGCATCTACACAAAACGTACTTGTCTGGATAATTCTGAAATATATATAACATCAAAACTCAACATGTTATATGAAAAAACCATGTTAGATAGAAACATGTTTAATAGCAAACGTTCACTTAAAAAAATGGTTGAAGGCAATCACCTTGACGAAAGCGTATAAATTAATCGTTTTCTTTTAATTCATGTTGCAATTCGTTTGCATAGCTTAAATATTTAATTAGCTCATTATAACGAATTTCATTTTCACCATAGGGTATAGTTTTATTAAAAAGATTTTTTGCAGAGAGGGTTTTAAATGAAAGGTGCACAGATAATAATACAATCTGTTATAGACAATGGCGTTGATACCGTATTTGGGTATCCCGGCGGAACTATAATAGATATCTACGACGAAATTTACAAAGCTTCGGACAAGCTTAATCACTATATAACCGCTCACGAACAGGGCGCTTCTCATGCGGCGGACGGTTATGCGAGATATTCGGGAAAAACAGGAGTTGTTATTGCCACTTCCGGTCCGGGAGCAACAAACCTTGTAACGGGAATTGCCACAGCGGCTCTGGACTCCGTTCCCATGGTTGCCA
>CAKURN010000133.1 GCA_934675695.1 uncultured Candidatus Melainabacteria bacterium
GATGTATATTGCGAAATTATAGGAGATTTGATACATTGTTCAAAAGATATTTTAAAATTGGTTTTTAAATGCAAACCTAAAGACAAAATCCTGCTTATCAGCGATAGTCTGCCATCTAGCCATTACGATAAAGATATTGTTTTTTGTGGCAAAAAAATCACAAAAGAAGGTAAAGACAAAAATGGTACACTAGCAGGCTCAAACAAAACTCTTGATGAAATTTGCAAAAAATTAATCAGAGAAAATATTCTAACAAAAGAAGATATTGAAAAAATGGCCTTTTTAAATCAAATAAAATATCTTAATCTAAAAGACAGAGAAATTGATATTTTAAATCAACAAAAAATATGCTAAACTTAAATTAAATGGATTAAAGGATTATCATGAAGAAAAAAATAATAACAACAACGTTTACACTAATATTTATGGGAGTTTTTGGCAGTTTGTATAATACTGCATTTAGCAAAAATTCTCCTCTTGAAAGAATTTCACAAGGAACTGTTCAAACACAAAAAAAAGTTCAACCAAAAACTCAAAAACCTCAAAATACTCAAACTCAAGTTCAAAATCAACAAACAAAACCAATAAATACGACTTCTCTTGCAGTTGTTGCAAATCCGGAAAAATTCTTAAACAAAACCGTAAAAATGCAAGCAACTTTTGACAAATTTTCTACACTTGGACTGGATTATTCAAAAGCATTACGCAAAAGCACCGATTATATAGGTATATTGATACAAAGAGATGATGTAATTGACCATAATATACCGCTTTCTGAAATGAAATTGTTTTTGACAAAAACAATGGCAGAAAAACATATTGATTTAGATACAGGAGATAAAATTGAACTTACAGCAAAAGTATTTTCAACAGCTTTAAACGACCCTTGGCTTGATATTACTGATTTAAAAGTAATTTCAAAAGCAAAAAAAGACGATGAAAAAAATTAGTTTCAATTTTATATAGAAATAGCAACAGAGGAATATGAATAAAAAATACTTAACGATCCATGGACATTTTTATCAACCACCAAGAGAAAACCCTTGGATAGAAGAAATAGAAATACAAGATAGTGCTTACCCGCACCATGATTGGAACGAGAAGATTTCTTGGCAATGTTACAACCCAAATAGTGCTTCTAGAATGGTCAATTCCGACAATTCTATCATTAAAATTTCAAACAACTACAAATACATGAGCTTCAATTTTGGTCCAACACTGTTTAGTTGGCTTGAAACCCACGATAAAGACGCTTATGAGAGAATCATAAAAGCCGATAAAGAATCTCAACAACTCTACAATGGTCATGGCTGTGCTATTGCACAAGTTTACAATCATATTATTTTGCCTTTAGCAAACAGAAACGACAAAGTAACTCAGGTCGTTTGGGGTTTAAAAGATTTTCAAAAAAGATTTAATAGAAATGCAGAAGGTATTTGGCTTGCAGAAACTGCAGTTGATGCCCAAACATTAGAAGTTTTAATCGAATGCGGGGTAAAATTCACAATTCTTTCTCCTCATCAGGCAAAATGCATAAAACCGATAGATGGTACTCAATGGCAAGATGTTTCTTGGGGACAAATTGACCCTTCTCAGCCTTATAGATATTTTGTTGAAGGAACAAACAAAGAAAAATATATAGATTTGTTCTTTTATGATGGTTCGATTTCTAAATCAGTTGCATTTGACAATTTACTACAAGATGGCAAAAAATTCATAAACAGGCTCAACGACGGCTATGTAGAAGATAGAAATCGTCCTCAATTGGTAAATATTGCAACAGATGGCGAAAGCTACGGACATCATACAAAATTCGGCGATATGGCTTTAGCTTATGTATTAAAAATCGGAGCAAGCGAACTCGGGTTTGAAATTACAAATTATGCGAATTTCCTCGAAATGTATCCCCCAACTATAGAAGTAGATATAAAACCCGTCAGTGCTTGGAGTTGTTCTCATGGTGTCGGCAGATGGTGCGAAGATTGCGGCTGCTCTACCGGTGCTCAACCTCACTGGAACCAAAAATGGAGAAAACCCCTAAGACAAGCACTCGATTATTTAAGAGATGAATTAATCAATATTTGCCTAACAAACGGAACAAAATACTATAAAGACTTCTGGACAGCTAGAAACAACTACATAGATGTAATTTTAGATAGAAGCGAAGACAGTATAAATGCATTTTTTAAAGAAAATGCAAAAAAACAGCTCACATCAACAGAAAAAGTAAATGCAATAAAATTAATGGAAATTCAACGTTTTGCACAACTGATGTATACGAGCTGCGGTTGGTTTTTTGCAGATATTTCAGGAATAGAAACAGTCCAAATCCTAAAATATGCAGCAAGAGCAATAGAATTGGCTTCTGATTTTTCTAAAACAAATTTTGAAAAAACATTTTTATCTATTTTGCAAAAAGCAAAAAGCAATATTGTAGAATTTGGAAACGGAAAAGACATCTACAACAGATGGGTAAAAACATCAATCGTTGATTTTAACAAAATTGTTGCTCAATATGCGATAGAATCATCTTTTGACGGATATGACAACGCAAAAAAAGAAGTTGATTTGTATTGCTTTAAAATCAAAAAAATTGCATACAAAAAATTCAAAAACCTAAACAGCGTCCTTACTATCGCAAGAGTAGAAATAAAATCAAACATCACTCTTGAAAAGAAAGAAATGAGTTTTATTTTATTTCAAACTCAAGGTTATGATTCATACTGTGCAACAAAAGAATTTAAATGCCAAGAAGATTTTTCAACCGAGAAAAAAGACATTCTATCAGCATTTAACACGTCTTCTGTAATAGAAGTATTGCAAACAATAGAATTGTACTATGGTTCAAGATTCTATACTTTAAAAGACATTCCAATTGACAAAAGAAAAAACATCCTAAAAAATCTCGTTATAAAAAAACTAGACAATGCATCAAGAACTTATTCTGAATTGTATGAAAGTTTGCTATCCCCAATCAGTTATTTGAATGATTTGGGTATGGATATACCTGAAAGCTTTAGAGTCTGTGCAAAATACACACTTTTGTCCAAATTAGAAAAAGAATTGAGCGATTTGTCAGACTTAAATGACAAGAAAAAAATGGAAAATTTGTCAGAAATAAAGACTCTGGCGGACAAATTCCATATCAAATTAGAACAAGAAAAAACAATAAAAATACTATCTGAAAAATTAAACAATCTTTTGAACAAATTCAAAAACGATACGACTTTGAAAAATTCTCAAGAACTTCTTAATTATTTTGATTTAATAGAAAAATTGCAAATAAGCACCAATGTTGCTCTTGCACAAAATATATTCTATTATTTCTTCTGCAAAGATTTTGAAAATTTTATTCAAAAAGACTACAAAGACAAAAGAAAATTGTTTGTAAATATTATTGAAATAGGTAAAAAACTAAATTTCAGCATGGATTTTTACAAAGAAAAAATAGATAAAATAACAGGAAAAGTTTAAAAACTTTTCCTGTTTTATAATTTTAAAAAGAAATTAAATCAAAATTGACTTAAACTTCTTCAGCATCTATTTTGTCAAATTCTTTGCGTGCAGTTTCTTGAATGATTTTACCTTTTGCAAAATTGTAAGCTGATTTTTCTTTTATGTCTTTTGAAATTCCATTTGCAAGTTTGTTTTGTACACAAGCAAATGCAGCAACTGTGCCAAAAGGAGCAATTACTCTAGAAGCTCTGAATGCTTTTTGGTGTTTCATTTCTAAAGGTGCAACTTTTTCAGAAACAAATTTGCCTAATTTTGATGAATTTATTTCTTCAACAAGTTTTTTTCCATCATTAACTAATGCTTTTGCAATACCTGATTGTGATTTTTTAGCTGCAGTAACTGCCATAGTGCCTGCATAAACAAGTCCTGCTAAAGCAAGTGTTGTTTCCGCAACATTTGCAACTGTTTTAATAACTTCTTTTTTTGTTGATGATTTTGTATCTTCTCCGTTTTTCGCTTTTTTCATTGCGTTATCGACTCTATCAGATACCCTATCAGAAACTTTATCAGTAACAAGTGCAGCTACTAAAAAACCCACCCCAGACGCAATCTTTCCAGATAATTTACCGGGTTGGGTTAAAGCAAAAGCTGTTCCTATCATTCCTGTTGCTATCGCAGGCATAGCCTTAAATAACTTCGATTTGTTGCTCTTTTCTACCTCGCTGTGAGCTTTTAAGACGCTTCTAAGCATTAAAGTATCTTCGTCCATCTGCTCAAAATGCTTGTATCGTTTTTTGCCGGTGTCGGCTTCCGAGGTCACAGATTTTCCAAAATGTCTGGGGTTTTGACAATTTAGATTTATATTTTTGACGTTCATTTTTCCTCACAAGAATAAAATAAAGACGTATAACTATTGTAATACATTTTAAAAAAAATACAATAGCTAAAGTCAAATTTTACAATTATTAACTTTAAATGCAAACTTGAAATGCTATAATTTAATATATATTGGTAAATAGCATTTTTTGGAGCAGTATGAACTATATTAAATTTGTAGATGTTACTAATAGAGATGGTGTTCAAACTTCACGTTTGGGTTTGGCAAAATTACAAAAAACAATAATCAATCTTATGCTTAACGAAATGGGAATTACACAATCAGAATTTGGTTTTCCTACAACAAAACACGAATTAAATTACTTAAATGGAAATTTAGAACTCGTTGAGCGTGGTGTCATCAATAAAACTCGTCTTTCAGGTTGGATGAGAG
>CAKURN010000134.1 GCA_934675695.1 uncultured Candidatus Melainabacteria bacterium
TTTTAATGTACGCGAATTGGATCCAGCGTCACGCTGGTATTTTAAATTCATTTTTTAATTGCCTCCAATTTGTTTTAAAATTTGTTCGTACTCTGAATAATCAATTTTTTGCTCGGTTTCATCAATAATTTTTACTTTAAAATCTTCACCTCTAAATTCTATTTTGAAATTTTTATCAGCGCGTGTTTCAATAGACGTGCCAACATAGCAAGGAATTTTATGCTCATCAATTATTGAGACTTCTACCAAGTTCATTTCATCTACAAAACGCCGTTTCAAGCCGTTTTCAAGAGATTCTTCATGTTCCTTTAAAGCCTCAAACCCGAAACTCCAACCTCGAAGTTTTCCTTTTTTAGCTTTTTCAATCACTTCGCCGTCTGTTATCTTGCAAATTGCCCTAAGACCAATATTATCTTCAAAAAGCTCGATGTTTCCTTGCTTAGTTGAGCCTAAAACCCTTGACGGCTCGTGATTTAAAAGACACAAAACGTTATCGCTCTTTTCAAGTGCCCGCTGAAAAGTTTTTGGACTGATTTGCTCAATAAATTTTTCTCCGTTGTCATCTAACATTGGCCTAGAATCCCTTGCAATTGCATTAACATAACCGTTCAACAAAATGCTGTCATTCCTGATTTCTATTAACAAACGAAAACCTCCTTTCACATTAAAGCTCAACCCCATAGACGTTTTTCCATGCCTCTGCCGGATAGCTATTTACACTGCCATAATTTGCATCGAATGCTTTGTTCCATCCTAAACCAGCGCTCAAACAATACTTTTTCAAATTTTGCCAGCTATATTTTCGACCAGTTTCAAGTTCTACTTTTTTCACAGTCGCATAAGACATTTCAAGGTCTAGTTTGACTTTTAATTTTTCAGCTTCTTTTGATTTTACACTTGCCGTTGCCATCGCAGTGGCCTCCCGGCGGCTTCCGATCCAGCTCTTTTCACGAATTGCTTTCTGTGTTTCTTTTTCCGCAAGTTCACGGCGCTCCACTTCATCTGCATACATACGCAAAGCTTCCGGGTATGTCTGGGGAACATTTAATCTTAGTTGTTTTTCCATGTCATCGAATTTCTTTATATACGCCCTTTTAAAATCGTTGTAGCCTGTATAATTCATAACTAGTAAAATGAAGGCGTTTTTATCCAGCAAATATTCTTTGTATTTGTTTCCCTGACTCGTCATAAATTCACGCTCGGAAAATTCTCCTACCGTTAAAACGTCCTCTATTTTCCTTAGCACGTCCTTATGTTCCTTTTCCAACCAATCGCTATATCGCGACTTCCAACTAACAATTTTCCATTTTCGTTTTTGATGTTTACTTTTATTAATTCATTCATGAATGTTCCCTCCATTTTTGTTTTCTATATTGGTAATTTGATTCGTGTTTGGCGTATAAACTTCTTTTGTAACTGGATTGAACAGTACATCTTGAAGTCCAAGTTTTATAAAATTAAGACCGAGTGGCTCTAAATCCTCCATATATCTACATTCATCAATTTGCATTAAATTCGATTCCAGTGCAGTTTTGTATGCTTCAAACCTCGTTTTGATGTCACCTTTGATGATTTCTTTTGTGTCGAAGGCAAAATAAAAAACGCCACGTTCGCTCTGCTCACATGGTGTCCCCATTCGGGCTGACGTCTTACGCCGCCTCTTCTCATTTTCAAGAAGTAAGTCTCTGTTTAATGCACATTCAAATGTTGCCAGAATCGGCATAATAGCTGTCTTTACGAATGTTTCTCAGTCCCAATTTGTAGGCACACCGAAAATTTCTAAAATTGAATCTGACATCGATTTTTTGCTTTCATTCAGCTGCATTTCTACACTGGTGTTACTGGCTTCTTGAAATGACAAACCATCGTTTAAAATTATGACGTTTTCGTCGTTGTTGGAATAGAATTTATACCACGCAGCTTTTAGCGCATCGGTGGCTTCTTTAGTTAACCGATTTTTTGCGTTTATAAAACCCTTTTTGTTGCCTCCGGTTGAAATGAGATTCTGTTCAAACTTAAGCGTGGTATATGCAATTTTTAAGAGTTCACCGTTTTCATCAACAACACCATTGCCACGCGCTCCGTCTTTGGTTGCACGCAATATTTTTAAGAATTCAAAGGGCTTATATGATTTGCCCTGAATTAAAATGTTGTAGTCTTTGAAAATCGGTTCAAAGTTCTGATTTATTGTGACGTATTTGCTGTCCACGTAGTGCAGCGACTTAACCAAATTCCGCTGCTTGTTTATGTAAGCATAAGCGCTGCCATTTAGCAAATAATCCCGGACTAAAGCCTTTTTAAACTGTGCTCCGTCAAGTGTATCTTTCGTGTCCTCGTTGAGCAAATCACAGCGTTGGTCTGCAATCTCAACTGTTTTGCGTTTCCCGTCAGTAATTTCTTCTCGATAAAGTTTTATCGGAATCATTGACACGGTTTCGGAAATTAAGTTCACACACCTCGCTACCGCCGGAATATTTAGAGCCTGTTCGCAACTGATAGATTCCTGGCTTAAAATTGCACTCAAAAGAACATCATCTACGTTTGGTGCAATTTCTTGGGTGCTCCTTTTTCGTAGTTTTGGCCATTTCATAACATTCACCTCAATCTTTCTAAATCACTTGTACAACCCAATCGTCATTGAAAATTACATCTTGTTGCAATAAATAAACTGCATTAATTAGTGCCACAACCATATCGACCTTACCCTGGGATTTTTTCTTTGTGACGTATCTGTTCATGTTGGTGTCATAAGTGCAGCGTGCGTTTTCAAAGTTTATTTCAAGCAAGGTGTTTTTTTCATATTCAAATTCACCATTGGCTATTTTCTCCGATAAAAGTTTTGTCGGAGGGTGAAGGGTATCGCTGTGCTGCCGGATTTCGACCGTATTGTATTTCTGGTTCCACTTTTGAGCACTTGAAATTGCATTATAGCGGTCAAAACCGATTGCTCTCACAGTAACGCCATATTTTTCTTCAATTGAAAAAACGAAATCTTCTACGACACCATAATCGATCGTTCTATTGCCGCAAGCGATACACTTACCAGCGGCTACAAATCGGCGGTAATCCAGTTTTTCAAACTTGTTTTTCTCATCAATTCGTCCTTCTGGAATAAAGCAAACTACATCAGCTAAGATTCTTCCATTTTCCTCTGCACAAATTGCTACCGCTGTGTTGTCGTTACTCATTGACAAATCCACACCAATGTAGACTTCTCGGCCAGTCCAATCGATTTTATTGACTCGACAACGCTGTAAATCTTTGATGTCTATAAAGCTTTCGGTTCCAGCACCCTGATAAATTATATTGCAATGTTTAGTTAGAAAATTTTCTCGCGCAGATTCTACAGAAATGGCTCTAGCTCGCTTTTTTAAAAGATCATCCCAAATTTCTGAAATCTCCAATGCAACCGGATTTGCATGCTTTAAAATCATGTCATCGTTCGCCCAGTTTTCGGTACATTCAGGTTCATAGAGTAGGGAAAAGACCGTATCATCGGCCTGCGTGCCATCCAAAACTCTCTTAGCATAATTGACCTCATCTTCAAAAGGATTATTTGCTGTTGGATACTTCGTTGAAATTATGCAACCGAGCTTATTCAAGATATTTAATTGCCCAGACCGCATTGCTTCAATCGCGTAAGAGTTAGGCAAAGCCCCGACTTCATCAGCCAAAAAGACATTTGGAAGTTTACCGTCCATTCTAGAATTACTGTAGTTGAGCGGTGTATATCGGTTTTCATTTGGAATAAATTCAATATAGTCGCGCAGAACCTTAAAACGAGGCGTGCCCTTATTTTGATAGACAAGCGGACTCGATTTTAAGATTTCTTCAATCGCTGTCTTAACTTCACGTGATAAAGCACCATCTGGAGCCACTGAGTAGAATTTGCTGAATTTCGGTTCCAATAAAAAAAGCAACACGAAAATGGTTGCAATCGTAAAGGTCTTAAAATTTTTCCTTGCGACTTCTAAGACAACAGTCTCATATCGCCTACGGTTAGGATTTTCCCGGTGAACAACACAAAGTGCAGCTGCATATAAAAGCCATTGATACCCACACGAACATTCATAAATGCTGTTTCCGGCCTTAAGGCCTCGGGGCATTACAAGCAATTTTAAAACATCATCAATTTGATTCAGTTTTTGCTCATCTAGAAAATATCTTTCATCTTTTCCATCACAGATTTTTAGAAACTCCTCGCACTGCTTTATAACATACTTAGGCGCTGGAATCTCGTTTTTTACAACTTTGTCCGCGTAAGCATAGCTTTTATGCTTAATCATTTGGTACGCCCTGAAAGAAGATCAAGTAAAGGATCAGGCTCACCACCATTTTGCCGATCTCGAAGCGTTGTGATTATTTTCATCAGCGTTACAATCGTTTTGTTTGCGCTGTCTGTTGTTCTATTAAACTGCGTCACTGTTGGGTGTGAGTAAAGATTTGTTTCACCCTTCACATAGGTCTTGTCGATAAAAAAACCATCTTTCTCAATTGTTACCCTCCATTCGTCCAAGATTTGCAGCTGGGTTTGATACCGTTCAAATGTGGTTACAAAAAATAGATTTTGCTCCACACCATAGTTTTGCGCCAATTTTAAGATTTCTTTCGCTTGGTCTTTTAATTCTTTTTGCAAAAATTTTCATCTCCATTTTTCAAAAAATTCATATTTATTTGCTTTGGTGTAATTTTAGGAGGGCTGTCGG
>CAKURN010000135.1 GCA_934675695.1 uncultured Candidatus Melainabacteria bacterium
TCTTATTTTTTAGCTTTAGCTTTTTTGGCACCGTATTTAGATCTTGATTGCATTCTGTTTGCAACACCTTGAGTATCTAAAGTACCTCTGATGATATGATATCTAACACCAGGAAGGTCTTTAACCCTACCGCCTCTGATCAGCACAACAGAGTGCTCTTGCAAATTGTGTCCAATACCTGGAATATATGAAGTTACTTCAAATCCGTTAGTTAAGCGAACACGAGCAACTTTTCTCATAGCAGAGTTTGGTTTTTTAGGAGTTGTTGTATATACTCTTGTGCAAACTCCACGTCTTTGTGGACAGCTAGTAAGAGCTGGTGATTTTGTTTTATCTTTAATCTTTTGTCTTTCTTTTTTGATTAATTGATTAATTGTAGGCATATTTTCCCCTTAATATTAGTTACTGTACTATATATTTCACTATAAACAATGTTTGAAGTCAATATATTTTTTAAATTTGATAGATAATTTATTAACTTTTGTTAAAATTTAAGTTATAATTTTTTTATGGATCCAAAAAGAATGTTAGAAAAGGTTGAACACGACCTCAGTCATTTCATGATTAGCGAAATGTGTAAAAACAACCCGGAATTGAGAGGAAAGCCCGAAATGTACAAATATAAAGGGCTTAGTGTAACAGCGGACCCTGATTCAAAAGCAAAAGAAAAAACGATATCAGTAAGAATAGGTGCCCTAGAAGCAGAGTTTAAAATCGAAACAGGGGATAAAAATTCAGGAGCACTTGCACCTTATGAAGAAAATTTGGTTAGAATTTGGATAGCACAAGGTGAAAACAGCTACAATCTAAAAGCAATATTCAACAAAAGCGAAGAAAAAAAGGTAATACCAATTATCCCTTTTGATTTAGAAGAATTTTTTGAAACAAATCCCAGTGTAGATTAGTTTTTTAGATTAAAACCGTTTAAAAGTTCTTGTGAATATTCTTCAAACCTGTCTTCAATTATTGATTTTCTAAGGTCTTTTGCTAAATTAATAAGAAAATGAATATTATGGATACTTAGTAACGTTGCAGCAGTAGCTTCTTGAGTTCTATATAAATGTCTTATATAAGCTTTTGTATGATTTTTACAAGCATAACAGTTACATTTTTCATCTAATGGAGAAAAATCATCTTCAAATTGTTTATTTTTGATACATTTGTTTCCTTGATAAGTAAAGAATGTACCATGGCGTGCGTTTCTCGTTGGCAAAACACAATCAAACATATCAACACCGTATTTTATACCGTTAATCAAATCAACAGGAGTACCTACTCCCATTAAGTATCTGGGTTTATTAAAAGGTAACAATGGAGCAGTGATTTCGGTAATATGGTTTTTAACATCAGTGGGTTCTCCAACAGACACACCACCTATTGCATATCCTGCTGCATCAAACTTTGAAACAAAATTTGCAGATTCTATTCTTAAATCATCAAAAAACGCACCTTGGACAATAGGAAAAAGTGCTTGGTTATAATTTTTGTGAGCTTCAAAACACCTTTCCAGCCATTTTTTTGTTTTTTCTAATGCACTTTTTGCTTCTTCATAAGAACAAGGGTAAGGTGCACATTCATCAAATGCCATAATTATATCAGCACCCAAATCTTCTTGTATTTGCATAGAAATTTCGGGTGATATAAAGTGTTTTGAACCATTTTTCGGGTCACTAAAATAGACACCATCGTTCGTTATTTTTCTTAATTTTGAAAGCGAAAAAACCTGAAACCCACCAGAATCAGTTAAGATTGGTTTATGAAAATTCATCCAACCATGCAGTCCACCGGCTTCTTTTACTCTTTTTGTTCCTGCCCTTAAATACATGTGATAAGAATTTGCAAGAATAATTTGAGCACCGGTTGATAAAATTTGGTCGTTAGTTAGCATTTTTACTGCACTATTTGTTCCAACAGGCATAAAAATCGGTGTCTCAATAACCCCATGCGGAGTGGAAAACACTCCGGCACGAGCTTGAGATTTTGTAGATGTTTTAATTAATTCAAAATTAAAAAAATCACTATACGACATTTATTGCTTAAAACCACCTAAGCTATCAACAATAAGTTCAAACATGTTTTTGTAATTGGCACAAATTTCTGTTTCTGTAAAATATAGTGCCATTTCTCTTTTTGCAGATTCAACACTATCAGAAGCATGAACAAGATTCATTGTAGAATATGAAGAAAAATCAGCTCTTATTGAACCGTCATCAGCTTCATCGGGACGAGTAGAACCAACAATATGACGTACGCCTTTTATAGCGTTGTTGCCTTCAATAACCATTGCAACAATCGGTCCTGAAGTAATGAAATTAATTAGTTCTTGGTAAAAAGATTTTCCAAAATGTTCTTCATAGTGCTTTGCGGCAATTTCTGGAGTAACATTCATTAATTTCATGCCAATAATTTTGTATGACTTATCTTCAAATCTTTGTAAAATTCTACCTATTAAACCTCTTTTTACTCCGTCAGGTTTAATTGCAACAAATGTTCTTTCCATAATACACCTTTCTGTTAATACAACTTTCATTAGAACACACTTTGATAATTTAAGCAAATTATATTTAAGGTAGTTCATTTTAAGTAAATTTTTATTAAAAAAATACCTCAACAGAATTTTTCTAATATAATGAAGTAACTAGAGTTAGTGGGAGTAATAAATGTATAGAAACAATGGCACAAACTGCATTGGCAAATGGCATACGAGTTCAAATACAAATGAGTTTTACGCTAATATAAATACATCAGTTGTGCTTGCTAAATCTCAAGTACCAACGAAACACAAACAGCTTGCAGCTAATTATGTTCTTATAAAAAAAATATTCGGCTACAGTTCAGCACCGATACCGATAACAAATTCCGATAAAGCAATTTTAGCACGACATGGATACACAACATTAGAAAACAGTACAATCTCTCAAATAAATAAACAGATTGAACAACTAAAAAGTTGGTCAAATAGCGGAGATATATTATTGGGTGTTTATTCAAACGAATTGTTTGAAATAAGAATTAAAGAACTTAAATTTTTAAGATTAACAATGAACAAAAACAGACGCATTGAATTTCAAGAAGGTTATAAAGCTCTTGAAAAATACATTGAATATATTGCAAAATAACTTCAAAAAAAGTTGATTTTTTGTTATTTAATGATATTTTATCAATAGGAGGTAATTATGCTTAACAAAGTTATCACAATACTGTTTTTTAGCACAATCTTAATTGGGAATGTTGGCTTTTGTGCCGAAACAAATCCAACCGCTACAACAACTAACACAAGTTATGATTACAACTTCGATGAAAATTCATTCAACATAAGTGATGAACAATTCAAAGAAGCACAAGAAATTGAACAAGATAACGAAAAACAAACATTTACATCAAAAGTTATCAATTCAAGCCATTTTTCACCAAGTACGGCAACAAAAACTTGGATTCCATTCAGAAAAAATAACGATTAGTTTTGGTTTATAACAATAATAAAATTCCTATCAGAATTGATAGGAATTTTATAGTGAAAATTTTAAATTTGTTATAAGAACTAAGAAGGAATTATATTATTAGAAGCTAGATTTGTTGTATCTTCTAGCGATTTTTCTTTGTCTAGTTTTTCTTGTTCTTTTATTTCCGCCATAGCTTCAGGAAGAATTGTTTCAAAAACTTGAACCAAATTCGGGTCAAATTGTTTTCCTGCACATTGTTTTATAATATTAAGAGCTTCTTGTGGAGAAAGACTCTTTCTATAAGCACGATTAGAAACCATAGAATCAAACGCATCTGCAATAGCAATGATTCTGGAGCCGAGAGGAATTTCTTCTCCTTTTAGTCCATAAGGATAACCGCATCCATTGTAATATTCGTGGTGATATTTGATGATTTCTGTAATATCATAAAGCTGTTTAATATCTTCTAAAATTTTTACACTATAATGAACGTGCATTTTGATTTTTTCATATTCTTCATCGGTTAATTTTTGAGTTTTGTTTAGAATGTTTTCTGCAACACCTATCATTCCAATATCATGCAACAATCCGGCAAGTTCTATTTGACTGACTTCGGCAGGTTTAAGTGCCAGTTTGTTTACGATTTTTGCTGCATAATAAGCAACTCTACGACTTCTACCTAAAGTAAAAGAATCTTTTGCATCAAGTGCTTCAATAATTGCTTTTACTGTACCGGAGAATAATTCTTTTAAATCGTTTATTAAATTTTCGTTATCGATTTTTAGTTGGTAACATTCAAGAGCAGATTCAACAATCATCAATAATTCATCCGGAGAATAAGGTTTTTTTATGTATCTGTATATTTTTGCATAGTTTATTGCATCAATCAAAATTTTAACATCAGAATAAGCAGTAACCAACAAACGCATTGTTCTGGGCTGAATTTCGTTTACCCTTTTTAAAAACTCAACACCGTCCATAATTGGCATTTTGTGATCAGACAAAATACAATCAAAAGTCTGGGTTTTCAAAATTTCTAATGCTTCGATTGCACTATGAGCTTTTGTTATATCGTATTTAGAGCGAAGTGTTCTATACAAAAGTGCCAAATTATCTTCTTCATCGTCAACGATTAAAATCTTGTATCTTTTATCTTCCATCTTTAGTTAACCTCATTTTTTTCTTGTTCATCTGTAGTTTCATCTATATTTTCATCTGGGGTTTCGGTTTTTAGTGT
>CAKURN010000136.1 GCA_934675695.1 uncultured Candidatus Melainabacteria bacterium
TATGTCTATGTCATACTCTTTGCATCTACAAATAGTAGAAATTATATTAAGTATTAGACGTACATATTCAATCGGTGAGTAATACTATCTACAAATAGTAGAAATTATATTAAGTATTAGACGTTCAGACGGCTCAGCAATGTTTCCAATCTACAAATAGTAGAAATTATATTAAGTATTAGACAAATAATAAAAATGATAAAAATCTATCATATCTACAAATAGTAGAAATTATATTAAGTATTAGACAGGTAAACCCTTTGGATTTTCTTTTGATCTACAAATAGTAGAAATTATATTAAGTATTAGACTCATAATCAATTCAGTAAGATTGACGATATCTACAAATAGTAGAAATTATATTAAGTATTAGACTATTATATCACATCCGACAGGTGCAGGATCTACAAATAGTAGAAATTATATTAAGTATTAGACCCTTACGGTCCAAATTTTTGTCCAAAAGTTACATATTAAGTTGTAAATGTGCAATTTTTGGAACTTTTTTATCTTCACTTGCTAATACTTTCTATATTTTCTTAAATTAAGACTAAGGTTTGTAAAACTCTAATCTACTACCAGTATATCACTATTATCATTTTTTGCATAGCCCCATTTTGTTATTTTGCAATTTTTACTTGTCTCTATGATAATTACACTATCGGTTTGGTCAAATTTTTTTTCAAAATTTGAAGAAATTTCGCACATTATATTATCAAGCATTCTTTTGCTGTTTGTGATTTCAAAAACTGAATACTGAAGCCTATATCCAAATTTTTTTATGTAATTTGAAAATCTTGTTCTTAGTTTATCATTTTTTATATCGTAACTAATTATTATCATTTATGAGCACCGCTTTCGGAAATTCTGTAATATCTTTATCTTTCATAAACCATCTATAGTATTGTTGTATGTATTTAAAAATACTTCTTTTATGATTTATTATTTCTTCTAAAATCAAAGTTACAAATTTGTTGCTGTCTTCGTAATTTAATTGGTATTGGTTATCTATTTTTTTAAATTCAAATTGTTTTAATTGACCCAAATTCAGCAATTTTCTAATTTTGTAATCAACAATCGGTCTAAATGGCTCTATAACGTCACAAACCAGCGATTTTCTTTTATAAAATTCTTGATGAAGATTTCCTTTGTAAATATCAAATCCATAAATATTTAAAATCGCCTCTAAATAATTAAAAAGAACAGTATATCCAATATCCATAAGCAAATTTATTTCATCTAGTTTTAATCGAGGTTGTCTGCCTTTCCAAGAAAATTCTTTAAAAAGCCTATTAAAATAAATTTTTGCACAAGTTCCTTCTATTCCCATTATTTCACAAATAGAATAGTCGCTTGCTTTTAGAGTTTCAAGGGATTTTTCTAATAATTTTATTCCTTCTTGCGAGTTTTTATCCCTTAATTTTTTTACTGTATTTTTCTGATTTTCGATTTTATTTATTATTAAATATCTTGCAATATTTAATGAATTTTGATTTGTGTATTGTTTTTTTCTTAATAATGTATTTCCCTCAAGAGCATAATTGATTGTAGAATATACTTTAAAACTTGCTGAAAACAGCACTATAGAAAAACCAAATTTTTTGCTTCTTGATATTATTCCAGAAGTTAAACTTATTCCTCCTACGATGAATATTGCAAATAATTTATAGCAGCTCAATTGCAATTTTACTGTTTCTTCTGAATTTGTTATTATAATATTGTCATTTTTAAATGAAATTTTGTCGCCGTCTTTTGTGCAGACAAGAATGATTTTCTTTTCTATAAAATCCGGTTCGCTTAGCATAATAAACTCCTATCACAAGATGGCTCATATATGCATTTTGTGCATTTGTTTTGATTTGTTTGGGTAAAGTTTTCTATATTAAATTCATGCATTTCTTTTATCAAATTTCTGAATTTTTTGTCAAAATCGGGATTGTCTTTTGGAAGTGCAATTGGATAGTTTTTGTTGTCGGACAGACTATGAAAGCGAATTTTTTTGACTTTGTATCCCATTTCAACAAGTGCATAATATTGAGCATAAAGTTGAAAAATATAACCATCGTATATTTTTGTAATTTTATTTTTTCGTTCAGTTAATATTCCGCTATCAATATCAAATATATCAATTTTTCCCTGTATTCCAAATTCTTCAGAATATACATTTATTGATTGCAGAATATTCTTTTTGCTTGAGTAGTTTTTGGTGTCTATGCTTTTGTGTGCATTTGTTCCGTTAATTTGATATGTTGTTTGATATAGTTTTTTATCTAGATTTCCGTATAATTTATGAAAATAAATAGATATCGGGCAAAAGATAAAATCATTCAAATAAGAAATAAGTATGATTTCTTCCATTAGATATTCTTTTCTTGAACATACGTAAGCCATTGAGCATTGGTAATTTGTGCCAATTTGAGTTTGTTTAAATCTTTTGCTTCTTTGATTTGATTTATTAGCATTAGCCCTTTTCTTGCAATATTGTATGCTCCGTTTGCATCTGCATCTTTTGGCAAATCAGAAATATTGTTTCTTGAATCAAAGAAATTACCGTTTTTGTCTTTTACGGGCGATAAAATATAATCAATATCTGTATTTGGTTTACTATTTCTCATTTGCAGAGTTAATTTAAACAAATAAATTAAACTATCAAAAAATTCTCTTTTGGTTTGGTTTTGTATGCCTGTTTTTATATCAGACAAATCAATCGAATATCTTTCAAACAATTCTTTAAATTTTTCAGTTAGTTCAATTTCTTCACCTTCCCAGCGATTGTTATTTTTTGGATTTTTAAACAAACGAATCCTTTCACCATAAGTACAAATTGTCCAATTTTTTCTGATACCAAAGGATTTGTCTGAAAATTTTGTATAGTCTATTTCAAATTCAAAAAGATTTTCTTTGTTGTCGTATTTGATATTTTCAAATTTGTTAAAGAATTCTTTTGATTTTTCAATATTCATAGTTTTTATACAAAACAAATTTACAAAACCTGTAACCGGATCAATTTTACTTGTATTCCAAGCCGGAATATAGAATAAAATACCATTTTGTATTCCTTTTGATTCTTTGTTTGTAAATTGATATGCATTTAACAATCCACCTTCGTCGAATTTATTTTGTTTTTTATCTACAAAGTAAGAAAGCTTATTTATAAGCATTGTTTCAAATTTGTCATAGACTTGTTTTTCGACTTTTTTTCTTGAATTTTTGAAACCACTATTTAAATCTTCGATTACAATTATTGCATTATGTTTTAACATTAAATCTGTTATTTTGTGTATAACTTGGCTCATGTAGCCTTCTTTTAGTTCTTTAATGTTTTCTATTGCGGTCCAATCTTTTCTACTATTGTTTCTTTTAGCTTCTTTTTGATTTAATAAGTCATGGTAATCTGTTACGTAAGTTTCGCCGTTGTATTCGTTAACTATTTTGTTTAGAGAAATTTGTTCTAATATTTTGCCTTCAGAATTAATTAAAACAAGATAAATTAAATTACGTTCACCTCTATCTATACCAATAATATTAATATCTTTTTCGGTTTTGATTTTTGCGTTGACTAATCCATTAATATAATTTATATTTTTATTTTTAAAATTTAGAGTAATAGACGTATGGAACAAGAATTTGTCTTCTGTAAAGCGTTTATCTTTAATTAAATCATATTTAAAAACACTTTCTTTTTTGTGGTTTAGTTCGTTTTTATTTTTTATTTCGGAGTCTTTTTTGTGAGTGACTTTTCTTTCTATACTTTTCTCTCTATAAAAAATTTCTGCTTTACCATTTAATTTGTATACAGTGTTTTCTAAATTATCTTTATCAAAAAGAGCTTTAAAATACATTGTGTGTAAGTTTGGTGTTCCTTTTGAATGTTCTGAAAAATCTTTGTTGTAAATTTTGAATAGAAATAATTCTCCATTTTTAACAAGGTTGTCAATAAAAGTTTTAGAAATGTTTATTGTTGAAATTTTATAACCTTGTTCTTCGACTTGTTTATAAAATTCATGAATATCTTGATATTTTTTTGTATCATAAAATTTAAAATTAAATTGCGACCAATCCTGGTGTATAGAAATTGATTTTTTATAGAAATCAATTAATTCTCTGCAGAAATTTATATCAAATCCTGCACCTTTTTTGTGATAACCTTTTTTATATTTATCTAAAAGTTTGCTTGATGGCTTAAATTCTTCAATTCTTGATGCTGAAAAAAATACTTTTGGAAGCATTTTATTTGGACCAGGTATTAATTTATACTCGAATTTTTTATATGATGGTTCATTTTCTTTTGCTTTTTGTATATTTTTAAAAATTTTATTGTTCTTTTTATTGTTATTTTTGTTGTTATTTTTATTGATTATACCTAGGTAATAGCAACCATCTTTTTCAAACAATGTCGCCAAATTGCTATCTTCTTTGTTTAAATCCCATCCATCAAGTAACGTTGGGCAGTTAAATGTAAGTGGAATTTTTTCCACAGAATAAGGTTTTTGTGTGACATAGTTTCTTGCTTTATTGTAAACAGGTATTATACCTGACAATTTTTCGTAATTAAGAATATTATAAAAAACATCATCAATTTCAACCCCAACAGTTTTTGGCATGAATGTTTTAATGAACATTTGTAGTTTTTTTATATCTTCTAGTAAATCTTTTATATGTGAG
>CAKURN010000137.1 GCA_934675695.1 uncultured Candidatus Melainabacteria bacterium
CATAGCGAGATATAACTTCTACTATATCAAGACTATTTTTTATTTGCTCGACTGCTTGTTGATACGAAATTTCCGACATTAAAAAATAATTCTTCCTTATTCTCTAATACGTTATAGCACTGAAACACCATGCTTTAAAGACTAAAAATACAATAATTTAAAAAAAGTTTACATCTTCTTTGCTTTGTGATTAAATTTTACTAATCGGGTTTTACTAATGAATGATTTAATGTATCAAAATTTGACTTTATATTTGGATAACAAATTGCAAGAAGCAAATTTGGATTTTGATGTTTTATTTAAAGAAATTGAATCTAAATATTCTACAGATGCTGTTGTTTTTTCTGTTAATTATATTTTAAAAGCCCAAACAAGCCCTCTTATTTTGGATAATTTAATTAGATATACAATAAAAAACCCAAACAAAAAAAATCTGCCTGCTTTAATTGATTTTGTTATAAAACCTGTATCTAATAGCAATATTATTAACTTAAAAGTATTAACAATAAAATCATTTCCAAAATACAAAGACACATCTGTCGTTCAAACGCTTTTGTTTTGTTTAAATGACAAAAATTCAAACTACAAAATAAAACTTGCTTCAGCCGATGCATTAGGAAAAATCGGTGACAAAAACGCTTTTGAAAGCCTAGGTAAGATTTTGACTGATGAAAAAGAAGAATCAGCTTATGTAAAAGAATCTGCAGTAACTGCTCTAGGTATGCTCGGCGATGATAGAGCGATAGAAGTTTTTTCTTCTATAATGGATGCTAAACAAATCTTTAAAGACAAATTTTCTTTTTTAAAAGAAAAAATAATGGAAGCTGTTGGAAAATTCGATATTTCAAAAAACAAAAAAGCTCTGGAATTAATCAAAAAATCTCTCTATGACCCTAGTCCTAATGTTAGAATATCAGCAATCGAAACCCTGATGGAATCTGAAATAGAAGATAGTTACGAGATGATTTTTGATGTGTTTAAATTTGATTCTGATATAGAAGTGAAAAAAAATGCCCTTGTTGCATTGTTTAATATTTCATGCGATATAAAAGTTTTAGAAGATGTAATCAGAGGCGATTACCCCGAAGAATTAAAGAACTTTGCAATAGAAACAATAAAAGAAATCGAGGTAAACGAAGATGAATAAAACAGCTATTATATTGTTGTCAGGCGGATTAGATAGTTTGGTATCGTTAGATATTGCAAGAAAAACTTGTGATATAAAAATGGCTCTTACGTTTAATTATGGTCAAAAAGCTTTTGAAGAAGAAAAAGAAGCAAGTGTAGAAATTTCAAAATTTTACGATATTGAGCATAAAATAATTGACTTACCTTTTTTAAAAGATTTAACAAACAATGCTCTAACAAACCCCAACGACAACAATCTTGACGATTTTTCTTCTGTTTGGATACCGAATAGAAATGGTTTGTTTCTTAATATTGCAGGTTGTTTTTGCGACAAAAACAAATATGATTATATTATTTTTGGAGCAAACAAAGAAGAAGCCAGAGATTTTCCGGACAATTCAGAAGATTTTGCTAAAATCGCAGATGAATTTTTTTCTTTTGCAACTTTACAAAAACCAAAAATATTTGCACCATGCTTAAAATTTGATAAAATAGAAATAGTGAACTATGCAATAGAAAACAATGTTCCATTGAAACTACTAAAAAGTTGCTACAATTCAAAAAACAACACCAACAAAAAACACTGTGGAAAATGCATGTCGTGTAGACTTTTGTATAATGCTTTATCAAAGAGCAAAAACCCGAATTTAATTAAGGAAATTTTTTAAACTATGCAAACATTATTTATTGAAAAAGAAATAAAATACATAGGCTCTCAATTGTCTCCTCATTGGATATACAAAAATTTTCACATTCAAGGTGATGCGATTGTTTCTTTTGTAGGAGAGGTTGATGTCAATATATCAGAAATGGTTGATATAGAAGATGTAATCAATGATGAACCTATTTATTCAAAAAAAATGCTTAATTTTATTATTGAGCAATTTGGAATAACACTAGAGGAAATGGTATGTTTGCAAAGACTCTTTGTTTCTATTGTAAAAGATACTATTGAAAAAGAAACAAATGCAAAAATAACTAGAAGCGGTGATGATTTGTTTTTTGATAATCGAAAATTGTCTGTTTCAATCGCTACTCAATCAATTACTTCTTGCCTTATTCATACGGCATTTAATATAATTAAAGACGGTGCTCCTATTGAGGCTTCTGATTTAGTTGAAATAGGTATAAAAAACATAGAAGATTTTGGCAAAAAAATAATGCAAAAATACAAAGAAGAAGTTGAAGACATAAAAATGGCTACATACAAAGTAAGAGGTGTTGTTGAATAATGAACAATAATTCATCAAATTATTTTGTATACAAAAAAAACAAATACAGAAAAGACATTGCTCAGCCTCCAAAACCAATGTCTAAAATTAACTTTTTGTTTCAGTTGTTCATTGCGACATTCATTATAATGTTTATTATTATAGTGATTTCTATTATGAAATATTCTTCTAAAATGGATATAGAATATTCAAAAAAAGAAGTAAAATTCAATAACAATTTTTCTTTAAATCAACAAGAAGAATTTGAAAAACAATCTTTTGAAAACGAAAAACAACTAAAAATCGACAAAAGACTGCTTCTTATTCAACAGGAAGAAAATGCACCTTCAGAAGCAAAGGTAATAGGAGCAGAAACAAAAAGAAACGAAGTAATTAATCCTGTGCATTTAGAAAACAACAAAAAAATTGAAAAAGAACAAAAACAAAATACAATAATAAAAGAACAACAAACACAAGAAACAACGACAGAAGCCCCCAGTATTTCTACAGATGAAGCTAATGTTACTATTATGTCTAAGGTTCTTGTCGGAAGATTTTCGACTTTTGAAGATGCACAAAGATTACAAGCAGTAATAAAAGCAAAAGACGCTTCTTTGACTCCTTATGTTAAAAAAGTAGGTGATGTGTTTACTGTTCAATTGGGTTCATATAAAGACTTTAATATCGCAAAAAATCAAGCTCGCACCCTTAAAAACAAAGGGCTTGATGTGTGGATATATCAACAATAATTTTTTAAACAACAAAATAATAAAAGACTGTTTTAAAACAGTCTTTTATAGTAATTCTTCTTCAATTAAGTATCTTGGTCTGTGTTTTGCTTCTCTATATATTTGACCTAAATATTCACCTACTATTCCTATGAAAAATATCTGTATTCCGCCAAAGAACGAAATCAAAATAATGCTTTCTGCCCAACCGTCAGGAGAATCATTCCAGCATATTTTTGCAATGATTGCCCACATTCCTGTAAAAAATCCAAATATCATAGAAATAAACCCAAACAAACAAATCAATCTTAACGGAACAATAGAATAAGAAGTAATCCCATTAATTGCTAAAGCCAAAAGCGAGAAGAAGTTGAATTTTGAGTTTCCTATTTTTCTGGGTTTTACGTCAAAATTAAAGGCACATTTTTTGAAACCTATCTCGTGGAAAAATCCTCTTAAAAACAAATCTGTTTCATTGTATTGGCCTAAAATATCCAAAACTTCTTTTGAAATAAGCCTGTAATCTGAGTGGTTTTTTGGAATTTTTACTCCCATAAGATTCATTACTTTGTAAAAAGCCAAGGCTGTGAATTTTTTTAAAAATCCATCTGTTTTTCTGTCGTTTCTTACTCCGTAAACGATTTTGTATCCTTCGTCAAATTTGTTTATAAATTCTTCTATTGTTGTTTCATCTTGTTGCAAATCTGCATCAATCGTGACAACTGCGTCGCAGCCAATTTTTCTAACACCCAAAAGCCCTGCTAGAAGTGCTTTTTGGTTTCCAAAATTAGCACTGAATTTTACCCCTTTTACTTTGTTTGAGTATTTTGCAACATTTTTTGCAATCTCATACCAACTATCATCTGTTGAACCGTCATCTACATAATAGATATAGCTATTTTCAGAGATTTTGTCTTTTTTTTCTAAATCAGCCAAAATTTCCATCAGCCTTTTTGTGGTTGAATTTATTGCATCTTGTTCGTTGTAACAGGGGACGACTATTGCTAAACGAGTATACTTTGACATTTTTTAACTTCCTCATATATATGATATCAGTTATAGCTATATAAGTAAATAGTTAGTTTTATGTTAGTATAGATATATGAAAAAATTTGTTTTAAATGCTGACGATTTAGGAAAAAGTGAAAACCATAATCGTGCTATAGCAAATGGGTTTAAGTTTGGAATATTAAAAAGCACTAGCGTTATGGCAAATATGCCTTGTTATAATGATGCTTTATGGAACGTAATTCGACCAAATCCCACTCTGGGTGTTGGTGTACATTTGAATTTGATAGAAGGAAAAGCACTCAATTCAGATTTAGATTTACTTTGTGATAAAAAAAGAAACTTTAACAATAGCTATTTGAAGCTTATTTTAAATTCGACTTCTAAAAAATTTCTTTCACAAATAGAAAAAGAATTTCGCTCTCAAATAGAAAGATGTATTCTTGATTTTAAACCGACACATCTTGATTCTCACGTGCATACCC
>CAKURN010000138.1 GCA_934675695.1 uncultured Candidatus Melainabacteria bacterium
GACTTTGCCCTTTAAATTCTTCCAACTCGTTTAAGTCTTTGTGATCCAAATAATCAACAATTTCGTTGACTTTCTTTTTCAATATTTTAAAATCAACCAAAATATTTGATTTATCTAATTCATTCCCTTTTGCATAAACTTCAACTTTCCAATTATGCCCATGGGGATTTTCACATTTGCCTTTATAATTAAGCAAATGATGAGCAGATGAAAAATTCGTTTCTATTCTTACTTCAAACATAAAATAATAATAGCATGAAAAAAATATCGACAATAGCGTCGATATTTAAAATTAAAAATTAAAAATTAAAATCTTAAACAATAACATCTACCGGTTTTGAAGCTCTTGTTGCATTTGTAATGACATTTCCAATTTTTACGGCGTTATTGCCGACAGCATCAATTACTTGAACTTTAGCCGGAGCAGTTTTTGAAGTAGCGTCACTTTTTGCGATAATCAAACTGATTTTGTCATCGTTTCTTTTTGATGAAATTTCTGAATCTGTTTGCAAATTACCATTCATAAATTGTTGTAAAAATGTCATTTTAGCTGTGATTAGTTTTGATTCGTCATAATTTGCCGTAACCAAATCACGAGCAAGACACGTAACAGCTGCTTCTACACCGGCATCATCGTTTCTTCTTGCAGTTTCTTTTTGGTGAGAAGGTTTTGTTGTTTGTTTGAACGTTTTGTCGATAAATTTTTCTTCTTTTTGGGTAATGTTTACGGGATAGCGAGTATTTGATACTGAATTTACTGTCATTTAACACCTAACCTAACTATTTTTATTCTTGACATACATACAAAACAATTAGTCGATTTTTTTTGCTAAAAAATAACTAATGTAAAAAAATGTTTAGTTAGTTTGTTTGTGGTAAAATAGTTCTATGAGTCATGCTTTTAAACAGAGGGTATATTATTCAGACACTGATGCGTATGGCGTTGTTTGGCATGGAAGTTACCTCAGATGGCTCGAAATGGGACGAGTTATGCTATGCGAAAAAGCAGGAACTACCCTAAAAGAACTTGAAAGCAAAAATATTGTCATGAATATAAAATACAAAAATTCAGCAAAATTGGAAGATGAAATCACTATAGAAACAAAAATCACCGATTATGGAAAATTTTACTTAACTTTTCAACAAAGAATATTTGACGAAAAGACAGACAAAACGTATATTGAAGCGACATTTAAAGTCGTTGCAATAAACAAAGATGGAAAACTATATAGGAGTTTACCTGAGCAAGTCCAAAAGATTTGTAATCAGTAAAAATTAATAGCTGTCAAAACTTGGTTGACAGCTATTTTTATTTTAAAAACACATCACATTTATTAGAGTCTATTGACTTACAAAAGTTTAATTCCACTTTAAAAATTGAAATAACAAAACTCCTCCAAATTAATGACTTTTGGAGGAGTTTTAAGTTTTTTGGCATTAACTATTTTGTTGTTAATTTGTTAACAGCTTTAGTTAATCTTGATTTTTTTCTAGCAGCAGTATTTTTGTGAAGAATACCTTTTTGAGCTGCTTTGTCGCAAAGTTGATACACTTTTGATAACAATGCATTTAATTCAGTTTTGTCTTCTGAAGCTGCACAAGCCAAAACTTTTTTAACAGCAGTTTTGATTGATGTTTTAAATGCAACATTTCTTTCAGTGTTTCTTTGAGCAATTAATACTCTTTTTTTTGCAGATTTAATATTTGCCATTTTCTTGTCCTTTCACGAAATAACTTGTACTTTTAAAGTTATCTGCGAGGTTTTAAGTGAGTAATTATATAATACTCAAAAATAATATTTTTTGCAATTTATTCATTCATCATGTTTTTGAAATCATAATAATTCTCAAGTGTTTTTGTTACTTTTCCAACAGGGTAAAACACATAATAAATTATTTGTGCTTTTTTTGTCGGATAACAAAAATCTTCATCGCATTTAAAATATCCGATATTTATGCCGTCTTTGTATCTTCTCTCAAAATAATCATTAATGTATTTTTCATTTTTTATAGCATTTGGAAGTTTTTTATTTTCTACAGAATAAAAAATCATAAACGATGACAAGCTTCTATCTACTGTGGTCGGACCAATATATACCACAAACAAACAAACGAAAAGCTCTGACAAATATACAACAAAATCTTCAAAAAAATCTCCTTTGTTAAAAATTTTCCAAATTGAAAATCCAAATACAGAAGCTAAGCAAGAAATTTTTATTGCATTAAAAAAAAGAGTGGCATCTTTTACAAATATATTAAACAACAGAACCAATAAAAAAGAAAATATAACCCCAACAACTAAACTTAAAAAATAAGATAATACTTTTTTTGTAGTTACTTGCCTTTTATTCATTTTAAATTCTATAATTATCTTGATATCAAAATCAGTATAAGGAAAATTTATGAAAATTTCAACTTTTACCTTAAACAAGTTAGCCTATATATATGCATCTATCCCTTTATTCATTTTTTTACTTTTTTGGCTAAAGCCGCTTATAGCACTTGTATCAGTAATCGGATTGCTTTTTATTTTTAAAAAAACTATTAAAAATATACCAAATTCGCATTTTTATGTTGATAAAAAAATATTAATAGTTATTTTTATTGTGAGTTTCTTTTGGTGCTTGTATGCAGGAATAGGAAATTTTTCTTACCAAAGTCCGGATTGGCATACAAGAAATGCAATCTTCAGAGATTTGATTAATTTTTCTTATCCTGTTGAATACGAAAATGGTTCTATGCTTGTTTATTATATGGGAATGTTTTTACCGGGGAGTCTTTTTGCAAAATTATTTTTGATTTTTGGAGAAGATTTTGCTTTTAAAATTGGAAATTGCTTTAATTTATTTTATGTAATTTTAGGGCTTGATATTATTGCATTACAGCTCATTTATTTAACCAGAGCAACGAAAAAACAGCAACTATTAGTTTTGTTTATTTTTATTTTCTTTTCCGGTATAGATATATTTGGTTTTAATTTATTAGATAATTTCCATTCACTTCATCTTGAGCGGCATGATATATTGCAATACAGTTCTAATACAACACTATTATTTTGGGTGTACAATCAAGCAATCGTAACTTGGATTGTTGTTACTTTATTTTTTAAAAAACCGTACAAAATCGAAAACTTCGGTTTTCTTTCGGTTTGTTGTTTGTTTTGTTCGCCTTTAGCGTTTTGTGGATTTTTACCGTATTTTTTAATAATTTCTTTTGTTTGCTTAATAAAATCCATCAAAAAAAATCGCACAAAATACTTTTTAAAAAGAATATTTTCAAATACAAATATTGTTTCGTTTTTTATTTTTGCAATAATTTGTTTGTATTTTAAGAGTAACGCAACCGGAAATAGTGGCAGTTTTGAATTTCTTTTTAAAAAAATAGCTGAAACTAAAAATTTGCCGGTGATTTTAAGTATTTTATATAACTATTTTATTATTTTTATTTTCCTTGAGGCAGGATTGTATTTTATTCCACTACTTAAAAAATACGGCAAAAATCTTGTTTTTCAAATAACAGTTCTTTTGCTTTGTACTATACCGTTTTTTCGATATGCAGATACTGCAGATTTTTGCATGAGGGCTTCAATTCCATCTTTATTTATTTTAATGATTTTTGTAATCAAATATTTAGTGCAAAACAATAACAAAACAGTGAAATTATTTTTGTGTACAATTTTATTTTTTGGTGCACTTACTCCGGAAATGGAATTTTTCAGAAGCTTCTATAATGACATATTTGCAAAAAAAGATACGCTAATAAAAGACAATATAAAAACATACAACAACAAGATTGAACCAAAAAGTTGCAAATACGAAATATCTAGTGGGACTGACACTTTAACCAATATTGAAAATCACTGCAATTATGGTTCATTCGATCCAAAAGAACATATTTTCTTTAAATATTTGTCAAAAACAAAATAATCAAAAATGTTAAAATTTGTAATATATAAGACTAATTGCTATTAGCATGTTATAAATAAAAATAGAGGAGAAAATGTCTGAAAATTTTTTAAATAAGAATAGTATCATAGATGCAAAAAGTTTGGATAAAATCAAAAACGTAAAAGTCAGATTATATGCCGAACTGGGTAAAGCAAATATTTCTCTCAAAGAAGCTATCGAATATGACAAAGATTCTATTGTTACTTTAGACAAATTAGAAGACGAAGCAGTTGATGTTTATGTTGACGATATATTAATTGCAAAAGCAAAAATTGTTGCAATTGAAGACTCTTATGGTATTAAGATAGTAGAAATAGTTGATAGCAAAAACAAACAGACAAACTAATATGGCAAAATTAACCAGATACGAAAATACTTTAAAACCTGAAGGCATAACAAAACAAGAACAAGAAAGCCTGCTTAGAACCAGAGTAATTGTAATGGGAGCAGGAGGTTTGGGTTCTGGTGTTATTATGAATTTGGCTGCTTTGGGAATAGGGCATATAAAAATTGTAGATGATGGAATAGTATCTGAAACAGACTTAAATAGACAATTAATACACAAAGAAAAAAATATAGGCAGAGCACAAGTAATTTCCGCAAAAGACTG
>CAKURN010000139.1 GCA_934675695.1 uncultured Candidatus Melainabacteria bacterium
AGTGTTTTTAATCTTAATATCTGAACCGGCTGCGTTTGAACGGTTTTCTATACGTACATCACCAGAACGGATTGCTGTTTGGTTTTTTGCTAAACCTGAATTGTCGATTGATACTGTTCTTGTTACGTTATTTTTTGTATCATTTGCAATTTGATAACCATTTGTATAACCGTTGCCTAAATAACTAAATGTAACACCATCTGCTGTTACGATACGTACGTTACCAAATGATTGGTTGTATGAACCGTAGTTGAAGTTTGAACCTGTTCTGATAAGTGAATCTTTGTATGCAACGTTATCTGAAACAAAGTTAAGTGATTTATTTTTATTTATTTCTGCAACACCTGTAATATTATAGTTGCTATCGTATGTAAAGTTATCAAAATGAGTACCATCTAAGGTAATTTTTGTTTTGCCGGCGAATTTGTTCATATCTATGCCTGCATCTTTAAATGCTTGAGTATAGTTAGAGTCAAAAGTAATATTGCCGTATGCTCTGTTTTCTCCGTTAACTGCAGCAGTTGGAGATAATTTGTTTAATGTGCCTTTTTGGTATGCATCTAGGGCTGAACTTGTCATACCTTTTAAGTTTTTAGCTCCATTAAAATCAAATGTTGAAACTGTAAATGAATTAAGATCAACAGTAGAGCCTTGTCCAAACATTACACCTGCCGGGTTGATTAAAATAACTTTACTTGTTGTTGCATAAGAAGTACATGAACCGCCATTGATACAAGAATTTGTTATTTTACCCAGGATTTGTGATTCATTGCCGCCTAAAACACGGTTAATCATTGTTTGCGAAACGTTACTAAATCCATAATTAAGATGTTCGCCTTTGCCAACATTAAAGTTTTTGAAATCAATCTGACCAACATCGCCTGCTTTACCACTTGTGATATTGATATCAGTTCTTACTTTTGAAGTGTCTACGACACTTGTATTACCTGTTTTTCCGATTACATCACTGCTTGTGACTGCCATTGCAGCACCAGAGAATGATATAAGCGCTAACATTGCTGTAAATGCAGATAACTTTCTCTTAAATTGACTCATTTTGTTTCCTTTCGTAAAACATTAAGTGTCCATATGCCCATATACTTAATAAAAACCACGTAAACGAAAAATATTTCAGAAAAAATACTTAATTTTACAAAAATTTACATAATTTTTGTCCAAAGTACACGTTTTGTTAAAATATCAGAAAAAAAAATCTAAATCAACACTTTATATAATGTTTATATTCGGGAATATATACTATATTTACATAAGTTAACAAACAGGCAAAAAATAAAATTTACAATTTTTTTTATAATACAATAAAAATCATCAATATAATTTATTGTTAAATAAGTTTGTATGATTTATTATTGTAAGTGTTATTATGATACGTTCCAACAGTAAACAAGGGAATTAAAGTAGTGTATAAACAAATTTTTAAAAAAGCCAAAATCACGTCGGTAGTGTTTGCCGCTTGTTTGACGTTCTCTATGGGTAATGTTAATGCTGCAACAATGGGTAACGCTGATGCAGCTGCTGCTTCAAATGCTTTTGGTAAATATGACGCAGGTATGATTGACCAAATGAATTTGCGTCAAATAAAAGACTACGAGCAACGCATTAGAAACTATAAAGAACAAGAACACCAAGAACAAAATATCGAAATGAATAAAGAAATGAAAGAAAAATTGAGCGAATTTGCCAATAAAGAAGTTCAATTTACTCTTAATTCTATTCATATAACAGGTAATACAGAATATACAGAAGAACAATTAATGAATTTGGTATGTAATAAAGTCGGACAGACTGTTACTATCAATGATTTGATTGGTATGGCAAATGCGATTACCGAGTACTATCAAAGAAACGGTTATATTTCTACAACTGCCTATTTGCCTCCACAAAAAGTAGAAGATGGTAATGTTGAAATCGTTGTACTAGAAGGAAAATACGGTAATATTACAATCGAAGGCAACAAATGGGCTAGAAAAAGATATTTAAACGCAACTTTCTTGAAAGATAAGAGTGTTCAAGAAGATAAAGTTCTTAATATCGCAGATGTGCAAGAGTCACTTCGTGAGTTGAATGCCCATGACTACATAAAAGGTGCTGTTGCATTACAAGACAATGAAGATTCTGAACAATATACAGATTTGACCTTGACAGTTAAAGACAGATTTCCTATTGACTTTGACTTCAGATTTGATAACCAAGGTAGATCTTCTGTTGGTTTGAATCGTTTTGTTATATTTGCGGGTATGAGCAATTTAACCGGTTTTGGTGATCAGTTGTTGTCTACAACTTCCATGGCAAGAAGTTCATTCAGCCAAGGTGTATTTTATTCTGTGCCAATCGGTAGACACGAAACAAAATTGAATGTTGGTTATTCATATTCAGGTACAAAACTTGATAGAGGTGAATTTAAAAGCCTAGACATTAAAGGTAAATCTCACAACTTCTATTTCGATTTGTCAAGAAGATTAATCAAAACAGAAAACTACAAATTATACGGTGATGTAGGTTTTGACCTTAGAAACACAAATACTACATATACTGCCCTAGGACAAAAATACGATTTGTATGGTTATAGAACAAGATCAATCAAATTGAACTTAACTAATATTAAAGATGATGCTTACGGTAAATGGTTTGGAAATATCGGTTTAGCAAAAGGTATCGATATATTTGGTGCTTCAAACTACGATATAAATAATGACCTAGGCGGCAAGAAAAATCCTTCAAACAGAGTATTTAAAATCCAAGCATCTATTGCTCGTTTGCAAGTTCTACCTTGGAGGATGATGGGTATATTTACTGCAAATGGTCAATGGGTTAACAGAAACGCTTGGTATTCTGACAAAATGCAAATCGGTGGTATCTCATCAATCAGAGGTTACGAAGAAGGTTACTTCTTGAGAGATTACGGTGTAACAGGCAGCGTTGAATTAAGAGCACCTGTTCCCGGTTTAAATCATTTGCCTGAAAAACTCAGATTTATTGATGACTCTATCAGATTGGCTGCGTTCTGTGACTTAGGCTGGTTTGGTGATTACAACAGAAGCGTATCAGGTTCAACATTTGTAATGAGCGTTGGTGGCGGTTTGGTATTGAAAATGACAAGATACTTGTCTAGTAACGTTTACTTCGGTGTTCCTATCATAAATAAACCGGATGATGCATCAAGCTTCAGAGTTCACTTTATGATTACATCAAACATATTATAAGATTTAAAATCGAGCCAAAAAGGCTCGATTTTTTTATGTTTATTTTTAATAAAATTAATAGCAAGAAAATTTATTTACGATTTTTATTTATATGTAATAATTTGGTGTGAGATATGATAACAACTAACTATGCAAGCAATCCTTATATGAATAAAGCAAATTCATATAAAAGAACAAATTTTATACAAGTAACTAACTTTCCCAGTCTAAATTCTAACAATTCTTCCTCTAATTCAACAACAATTGATGCTTTAGGGGCTTTAGGTATTTTTAATCGAAATGACCAATTGTTTATATCTAATATTGAAAGCTATGCTGATGATATAATGTCGAGCCTTAATGATATTAAAACAGTGGCAAAAATTGAATATTCCAGAGCATTATCTGAAATGCAAAATAAAACAACAAAAATTACTGCAGATGAAGACAAAAAAATGGTAATTCTTCTTGCAAAACAGATAAACGATGATATAGATAAAGAAACAGACGATGAAAAAACTGCACTTAGAAATTATTATATGAAAAAAGAACAGTGGTATGTTCCAAAAGAAATTGCTATGCGAAGTTTTGATGACAAAAAATACCAAGTTGCTGTTATTGAAAAAGACGATTTTGGCTATCCTTATATTGCAAAAATTATACAAGACAATGGAAAAACCGGTTCAAAAAGAGCAATGAATATCTTTTCTTTTTCTAAAGACAATGTACTTACCAGATATGACGACAATGTAAAATTGATTTCTGATACAAAAGCTCAAGCAAAAAGAAGCTATGTTTTTAATACAAATAATGATTTTGAATGCGCAATAGGACAAATTTTTGACGAAAACGGTGACAATCAAAAACCATTACAGAAATTTGTTTTTAAAGATGAGTTGCTGACTGAATTTCATTTTCTCCATTCTTTGCCAAATGGGCAAGAAAGAGTTTTGAATTTTGTATAAATAATTAAACCCGCCTTTATAGCGGGTTTAATATTAGAATTGTTTTAAAAATCTTTCATCATCATTGAAAAATAATCTAATGTCATCTATTGCATATTTTAACATAGCAAGACGTTCGACTCCCATTCCGAATGCAAAACCTGAATAGCATTCCGGGTCAATTCCGACACCTTTTAAGACATTTGGGTCTACCATGCCTGCACCCAGTATTTCTAACCAGCCGCTGCCTGAACATACAGAACAACCTTTTCCTTGGCACATAATGCATTGAACATCAATTTCAACAGAAGGTTCTGTAAATGGGAAGAAACTGCTTCTGTATCTGGTTGGTCTTGTTGAGCCAAAATACAATCTGATAAATTCGTTTAATAC
>CAKURN010000140.1 GCA_934675695.1 uncultured Candidatus Melainabacteria bacterium
GTAATTGCCATATCGTCATTTAGTGGTTGAAGATATGTATTTGCGAGGTTTTTGCCGATTAATGAACTTGTAACTATTTCGTCAAAACCGTAAGATAGCATTATTTCATTGATTTTTCTAACTGTTCTTGTGTCAAAACTAATATCTGCACCTTGTGAAATATTTGGAATTTGTGGTGTAACTTTGTCAAAACCGTCAATTCTTGATATTTCTTCTATTAAATCAATTTCTCTATATACGTCATTAATTCTGTAGCTTGGAACTTTAAATTTTGCTGCTGCAGGATTTTTGCCCATTAGTTCAAAACCTAAATTTTGAAGAATTTCTATACATCTTTCTTGTTGTATTTCTATTCCAACAATTCTTTTAATTTCTGAATTTCTCAAAACAACTTCTATATCAGATGCTTTGTTATTTCCGGTTGCTATCGTTCCACAAAATTCAGCATCTGCGTATTTTTGTAGTAATTCAATAGAACGGTACATTGCAGGTGTTACCATTTCTATATCTATTCCTCTTTCGTAACGAGAAGACGCATCAGAATGGTAACCTATGCTTCTTGCAGATTTTCTGTTTGTGTGAGAAGTAAAATATGCAGCTTCTAATGCAATGTTTGTTGTATTGTCGTCGATTTCTGAATTTAGACCACCAAATACGCCTGCTGCACAAACAGGCTTTTCTTTTGTTGCAATAACAACGCTTTGTGGCGTCAATTTTCTTTCAATTCCATCAATTGTAGTCAAAGTTTCATTTTCTTTTGCATAACGAACGCACAAGTAATTGTTTAATTTGTCAAAATCAAAAGCGTGTTGAGGTGTTCCGTATTCAAGCATGACATAATTTGTAATATCAACAATGTTGTTGATTGGACGCATGCCTGATGCCATAATTCTTCTTTGAATAAAATCAGGTGAAGGTTTGATTTTTAGATTTTTTAATATTGCAACACTGTAGAATTTGCAAGCATCTTCGTTTTGTATTTCTACTTCAAAATCTGCTTTTTTGTCTTCTTTTAATTCTGCTTTTTGAAATTTCATAGGGCGATTAAATAAAGCAGACAATTCTCTAGCGATACCAATCACACTCATTTCATCGCCACGATTTGCAGTCGGTGCTGTGTGAAAAATTATTTCATCTGACAAATTCAAAACTTTTTCTAACGGTTGATTTAATTCAACTTCGTCAAAAATTCTATTCAAAATCAATATGCCATCTTCATCTTGCATACCCGTTAAACCGAGTTCGTCTTGTGAACATAACATTCCTTGAGATTCTACTCCACGAATGACAGCAGGAGTGAGTTCAAACTGTTCTCCTGTTTTTCTATCCAGTACTTTTGAACCTACAGAAGCATAAGGAATAATTTGTCCTACTTCGATATTTTGCGCCCCACAAACAACAACTTTTTCTATTCCGCCCAAATCAAGCGTTACAAGATGAAGTTTGTCTGCGTTTGGGTGAGTGTCGATTTTTATTATTTTTGCTGTTTTAATATCTGAAAATGAAGGTTTTTTGTATTCGATTTCTTCAACTTCCAATCCGCTCATAGTTAGATTGTGAGCGATTTCTTCCGGAGTTATTCCTGATAGTTCTATATATTCGTTTAACCATTCGTATGAAACTTGCATATAAACATTCCTTATTTAAAGTATCTAACTATCTCATTATACAATAAAAACAATATAAAATAATATTTGTCAAATGAAGACTAAATCACAATCTCTGTTTCGTCTTTGTATGTAACATAACCCAAATAAGTGTTTGGAGGTTTTTTTAGATTTTTTCTTTTAGTCATTATAATTGCTGCTTTTCCGCCATCTTTTGCTTTTGAATTTTGTTTTGTTAATTTTGCACAAAACTCAAGAACTTCTTTATCAGGATAAGGCCTGTTGTTGGGTATTTTTAAAACAACATGACTAGACGGAAAATTTTGTCCATGGAACCAGAGGTCTTCGTCTTTTGCAATTTTTGAAACAAGATAGTCGTTTTGTTTGTTGTTTTTGCCAACATAAATTTCATATCCCATAAAATCAACTTTTTCGACTTTTGGTTTTAATTGTTCTTTTTTTGTATTTTGAATTAGCCCTATATCTGAAAGCTCTTGTTTTATTTCTTCCAAATCTTCAAATGTTTTTGAATTGTCTATATTAAACAAAATAGTTTCAAAATAATCTGATTTTTCTTTTGCCGAATTGTAGCGTTTTAAATTGTATTCAAATGCTGTTTTTTCTTTTTTATATTTTTGATAGTATTTTTGTGCATTTTCAGATGGAGAAAGGTTTTCGTCCAGTTTTATTTTTGTATCTTGAACAACAAGTTCTTTTTCGCCTTTTTTTATCAAATACAAATACCCCATAATCATATCGCCAAAAAGTTTTAATTCTTGCAATTTTTTGTCGTTTGGTTTTGGTGTTTTAGAGTATTTTTTGTAGTCGTTTTTGATTAAATTTTTTAATTTTATTTTTTGATTTTTGATTATTTCATCAAACATTATTTTAGAAAAATAACTATCTATCGAGTTGTTTATGTTGTTATTTTCGTTTTTATTCCAAAATGAAGAAATAAATTCTTTGTTTTTTCCGTTTTGAAGTTCTTGTAAAAATGAAAAAATTTCTTCTAGGCTGTTTTTTTTATTAAAAACTTCATTTAAAATTCCCTGTGAAAAATAATAAAAATTTTCAGAAATTTCTTTTATATTTTTTTCTTTTGCTATTTCAAAAAAAGTCGAATAGCTGCAATTTAATATGTTGAGTTTTTCTTTTAAAGGAGGATAAATATAATTTATGCCGCCATAAACCTCTCTAACAGAGCTTTTGTCTTGGGATATGTTGTGGATAGAGCCTATGATGTTTTTCGTATTTGCATTGTATAAAATTATGTTAGAATGTTTTCCCATAAATTCTAGTGCCAAACAAATTCTGGTTAAAGAACCTATCTCATCAAAATAATCAAAATACAACTCGAGTATTCTTTCGTATTTTACGAGTTTGAAATCCTTTATTTTAGAGCCGTTTAGGTATTTTCTCAGTTGCATACAGAACATTGGAGGTTTGTTTGGAATTTCGATATTTCTTAGTTTTGTTGTATTTTCGTCAATAAAACAAATATGTGGATATTTTGGATTTATGTTTATATACAGTTTTTTGTTTTGAGGTTTGTCGTTGTTTAGATTTCTCATGTTTAAAATGACTTCACTTCTTGATGGGAGTTGTATCTTTTGTACGATAGAACCATTGATGAAATCTGAATTTTCTTCAAAAAAATATTTTAAAGTAAGAGAGTCTAAATTATTCATAAAAAAATAATATCATATTAATAGCAAAAAATATTTTTTTTCGATTTTTAATAAAGTACTAATTATGAAAATCAACAATTTTAAAATTTTTAATATTCAAAAACAACAAAAAAATGAAAAACGTGACAACGTTTCTTCTTCAAATTTTTTGTACTCAAACAACATCTCAAACCCAATCTATAAAGATACTTTCCAAAGAACTACTCAAAAAACGCAAGAAATATCTTTTAAAGGCGAAAACAATGACGAAGCATTTATAGAAACCGAAAAAGACACAATAGACTTTGTTTTGTCTTGTATGATATTTGAAGCAGGAAGTAAAGAAGTAATCGATGAATTAATGATAGCTCCTGATGAGCATATCAGGGGAATTATGGAAACCTATATGGATGCTCTTAAAAGAGATGGCTTTTTATCTAAAAAACAAGACCATTCTAAAGCAGTAGTCGATTTTTTAAATCAACATGGTATTTTATATTGTTCCGATATGGCAAAATTTGCTAGAACAAGGCTTTCTGTTGACAATTTTAATGAAATTTTTGGTAAGCATCCAACATTATTTTTGAGACTTTACCATGAAGTAAAAGATAAAAACGATTTGATTAATTTTCCTGCTTTAGCGTCAGATTTTTATGTCATGAAAATGACTAAACCGGATATGTATTCTTTAGATGAACTTTTTTCTTTCTTAAAAGAAAACAATATAAAAAATGAAAAAAGTTCACTGGATAAAAGAATTAATGATTTAGCACCACATTTCAATAATTTTAAATCTTATCATGACAAAAGTTCTGCAGTTTGGTTTTTAATGAAAAACAGAGATGATGAACTGGAAAAACTTCAAAATCTTTTAGATAAAAAAGAAATAAAACTTTCTGCAAAACAAGTATATAACTGCTTTCCAACTATATTTGACGTTAGGTATCTGGCATCTGACGGACAAGGTTTTGAAGAATTAGAACCTTATATTCAAGATTTGATAGATGTAAAAAATCTAAAAGGATATCCAAAAGTCTGTGCAGATAGCGATTATGGTATTTCTTCCACACCTGAAAACTATTTTAAATTCCTTGATAGTCTTGAAAAACTCAATATTTCAGTAAAACAATACGCTGAACTTTTAAACAAACCTTTTGTGACAGATATTGACCCAAAAAT
>CAKURN010000141.1 GCA_934675695.1 uncultured Candidatus Melainabacteria bacterium
CCTTCAAACAACAAATTCGCTACAAAACCTATCAAATACCCTACAAAAAATTCTATTGCAAGCAAAATAGAAAATTCAACCATATTTGAAGGTAAGATAAAATTTCCGGAATTTTTAACCAAAGGATAAAATATAAACGCAACAGTCGCTGCAAACCAAAGTCTTGTCATAATTGGAGCTTGTATTGTAGACAAAAAAGGTGCTGATTGAATCAATCCCGTTAATCTCGTAAACACCAACATATAAACAACTATGTTGCCCCAAGAAAACAGATTAACTAGATTTGGAATTTGTGTCATCAAAATGTCTTTCGTCTAAGAAATAAAAACTTTCATGTATTCAAAAATATCTTTTACAGAAGAAATAAACACATCACACATCCAAGGCATTGCAACAATCAAAACCAAAAGTGCTGCAAAAATCTTTGGAACAAAAGTAAGGGTTTGTTCTTGGATTTGTGTGACTGATTGAATAATACTAATTGCAAGCCCAACAACTATCGCAGATAACAAAATCGGTGCTGCAATCAACATTGCAAGAACTATAGCTTTTTGAAAAATAGTTAAAAATAACGCTTGATCCACTTTTTCTCCTAACTTACAAATCCTTCGATGAGCGATTTTGTAATCAAATACCAACCATCAACCATTACAAACATAATCAATTTAAAAGGCATTGCAACTGTTGTTGGGGGCAAAAACATCATACCCATTGAAACCAAAACAGAAGCTACAACCAAATCGATTACCAAAAAAGGCAAAAATATAACGAAACCTATTTTAAATGCTGTTTTTAATTCAGACAATACAAAAGACGGAATCAAAACATAAGTCGGAACGTCGTTTTTGTTTTTTGGTTTTTCTATTTTTGCAAGCTTAACAAACAACGCAAGCTCGGTTTCGTGGGTTTGTTTAAACATAAAATCTCTGATAGGTTTTATAGAATTGTCGAGTGCTTGTTCTTGCGTAATAAGATTTTTCATATATGGCTGATAAGCTGTTTCGTTTATCTTTGAAAATGTAGGTGACATTACAAAAAAAGTCAAAATTAAAGCAAGACCGACTATAACCTGATTTGGAGGTAGAGTCGTTGTACCTATTGCTTGTCGTGTTAAAGACAAAACGATGACTATACGAATAAAAGCCGTTGTCATCATAATAATACTAGGTGCTAACGTCAATATCGTTAACATAATAAGGACTTGAACGCCTTGAGAAAACTCTTGTGGGGTTGTTGCTTGTGTCATACCTATATTAATATTTGGCAAATTTATTGCAGCAGATGCTACAGGCATTGTAAAAACATAAGCCAACACAAGATACAATATAGCTCTAATTTTTGTTTTCATTTTCTATCCAATAATATTACTCAACCAAAATTTGTTTATTTAAGAAGCAAACACGCCCATGTTTCTGAATTTTGAATAACGGTGCTGTCTGAGTTCTTCACTTGTCATATTTTTAAATTCATCTAAAGATTTTAGCAATGCTTCTTTTAAATTTTTTGCCATTTCTTCAGCATTGTAGTGAGCCCCTCCGATTGGTTCTTTTACGATTTCATCTACAATACCGTATTTCAAAAGGTCTTCGCCTGTAATTTTAAGAGCATCAGTTGCAACTTTTGCCATAGAAGCATCTTTCCAAAGTATAGAAGCACAACCCTCCGGTGAAATAACAGTATAATAAGCATGTTCTAAAATCATTACTTTATTTGCAACAGCAAGCCCTAAAGCCCCACCTGAACAGCCTTCTCCGGTTATCGTTGCAATAATTGGAACATTAAGTTTTGCCATTTCTTTTAAATTCATTGCAATTGCTTCACCTTGGTTTGCTTCTTCAGCTTTCATGCCGGGATATGCACCCATTGTATCAACCAAAGTAATAATCGGCAAATCAAATCTATCAGCATGTTCAAAAAGACGAAGTGCTTTTCTATAGCCTTGTGGTTGCGGCATGCCAAAATTGTATTCTAAATTTTCTTTTGTTGTTTTACCTTTCATTGTACCGATTAACATAACATGATGTCCGTCAATAGAAGCTACACCACCTGCAATTGCTTTATCATCATAGCCATGTCTATCACCGTGGAGTTCAATAAAATCTTCGCACATAAAATGAACATAGTCCATAAAATTAGGTCTTTGCGGATGCCTTGCGATTTGCAATTTTTGATAAGGCTCAAGATTTTCATACAAAGACTTTCTATATGTTTGTGTTTGTTCTTCCAATTTTTTAATCTCGCTATCGTAATTAATATGTGTATCTATGCTTGTTTGTCTAAGCTCGTCAATTTTGTCTTGTATAGCATATATCGGTTTTTCAAAATCAAGAACTTGAACTTTTTTGTCGTTACTCATTTTATTTCCTTGTCGTTTCAGTTTTTGTATGAAGTTTGATTAATTTAGACAATTTTTCTTTCATAGCTTTTCTTTCAACTATAAAATCAATTTGTCCATATTTAAGCAAATATTCTGCAGTCTGAAAATCTGCAGGTAATTTTTGTCTGATTGTTTGTTCTATTACACGTCTGCCTGCAAAGCCTATTCTTGCACCTTTTTCAGCTATTATAATATCGCCTATCGTTCCAAAAGAAGCTGTAACTCCGCCAAAAGTAGGTTCGCATAATACTGTAATATAGAGCAATTTTGCTTCATTTAGTTTTGCAACAATACAGCTGGTTTTTGCCATTTGCATAAGACTTAGAGCACTTTCTTGCATTCTTGCACCACCTGAAGAAGTAAATACAATAGATGGAAGTCTGTTTACGAGAGCATATTCTAGTATTTTTGTTATTTTTTCACCAACAACAGAACCCATAGAACCGCCCATATATTCAAAATCCATTACAGCAATTGCAACTTTTTGACCGTCTATTTCACAAGTACCTACAATAACTGCATCATCTAGTCCTGATTTGTTTTTTGCTTGGACTTGGCGAGCTTTGTATGTTTGTGTATCAACAAATTCTAAAGGATCACAAGGAACGATATTAGAATACATTTCTTGAAACGTATCTTTATCAGCAATCAATTTAATTCTTTCTCTTGCACCTATTCTAAAGTGATAATCACAATTCGGACATACATTTAAGTTGTTTTCCAAGTCTTTTTTCGGCAATTGCGAAGAACAGTTGTAACACAATGTCCACAATTTACCGATAGAATCATCTATATGTACATCATTGTCACGAGCTGCAATTTGTTGAATTTTTCGTTTATTAAACCAATCGGTTAATGTCATTTTTTCCTCACCAAGTTATTTTTATAGCAATTATATTATAAAAGAAGCGTAAAAAATGTCAAAATATGAAAAAAATTTAATATTTTTAACACTAAATTTAAAGGCAAAATAGAGCCAAAGACTATAAGAAAGAATATTAAGTTTTGTAACTTTTAAAACAAGTTTTGAAATTCGAGTGACGAAATATACTTTATATATATGTAGTATATAAAATCCAAAGATTGAAAGTGAGCATTCAATGTCAACATCTATTAATTTAGCAGATATGAAAACTTACGCTTTAATGAATAACATTAGCATAAATGAAGCAAAAAAATTAATAAATGAAAAAATCACCAATACAAATTCAGCTGCACCTAATAAAGAAACAGAAGAAAGTATCTATGTTGACAGCTTTATTTCAACAAATTCAACATCATTTAAAAATCTCCAAGAAGAAGCAAGATATTATGAAAATATCTTCACAGCTGACGCTAGAGAAGAAGAAACCGCAAACACTATTCAATACAAAGCAAGCAATCCTGAATTAAACGGAAAAACAGTAAACGAAATAGTAAAATATTTTGCACAAGAAATGGATATCTTTGAAAAAGATGCAAGCGAAATATTTACACCGGATTTTATAAACGAAGTTTTAGGAATAGAAACTTCTGAAGAAGAAAATGAGGAAACAAAATAAGAGAGTAAAATTAAAAATGTAACTGTCATTGATTTCGTATGATGATGATAGGTAAACAAGAGTATACCTGCTTGCAATCGTTGGAGCAGGTTTTTTATTTTCTTGTTTTTGTAATTCTTATTTTGATAGTTTTTCTTTTTTGTATGCTTTATGAGATAAATACGATAACAAAGTACATACCAACCCAAAAAATATTGCCCAATATATTGCATAATGATAACCTTGGACAAACGCTTGTTTTTCAGGCATTCCGTTTGTTATTCCTAAGTTTTTATAAAAATCAAAAATACTAACAGAAATAGTTATTCCAAGCAGCATACCGACATTTCTAAACATAGCTAAAATTCCTGACGCTATACCCATTTTTCCCATTGGAGCAACAGAAACAATCAATGCATTAACTGAAGGTTGATAACAGCCTGAACCTGCACCGATTAAAGCTTGTGCCAAAATAATATTCCAATATGTCAATGTTTCAC
>CAKURN010000142.1 GCA_934675695.1 uncultured Candidatus Melainabacteria bacterium
AGGTTCTTTAGCAGGTGCAGATAAGGCAGCTAATGCATTGTTAAACCAATCAGGAGTAATTAGAGAATACTCTTTGAAAAACTTGTTTGCAACAGCAAAAATGTTTGCAACTTGCCCAATTCCAAAAGGCGATAGAGTAGCAATCATTACAAACTCAGGTGGCCCTGGAATTATGGCAACAGATGCTGTATGTGAATACGGTATGCAAATTGCAAAAATTTCAGATGAAACAAAAGAAAAATTAAGAAGCTTCTTGCCATCTGCAGCATCAGTTAAAAACCCAATCGATATGATAGCTTCTGCTCCAATCGAACACTACAAACAAACACTTGAAACTGTAATTGCAGATGAAAACGTTGATATGATTATGGTAATTTACCTTCCATTCTTAGGTTTGAAAGATATCGACGTAGCTCACGCTATTATGGAAATAAAAGCTAAATACCCACAAAAACCGGTTGTTGGTGTATTTATGACAAAATCTGATTTCTTTACAAAATTGTCTGAAATGAAAGTTAATATGCCATTCTTCATGTATGCAGAAGAAGCAGCAGACGGCTTTAACAGATTAAATCAACAAAGAAAATGGATGGAAAGACCGGAAGGCAAAATCCCAACATTCGATGTTGATAGAGCTCGTGCAGCACAAATCATCAAACAATCAATCGCAGAAGGTCGTGCTCAATTGACAACCAGAGAATCAATCGATGTATTAGATGCTTATGGAATCAGAGTTTGTAAATCAGGTTTTGCAACAAATATCGATGAAGTTGTAGAAATCGGTAACAGAATCGGTTATCCGGTTGTTATGAAAATGACATCAAAAACAACTTCTCACAAAACTGATGTTGGCGGTGTTAGGGTAAATATTCAATCAGAAGAACAATTAAGAAATGAATACAATGACTTGATTGCAAAATTAACTGAAAAAGGACTTATTGAAGGTCTGGAAGGTGTAATTATCCAAGAAATGGTTAAAGGCAATCGTGAAATGGTTTGCGGTATCGCAACAGACCCACAATACGGACCAATGATGATGTTTGGTTTGGGTGGTGTATTCATTGAAGTTATGAAAGATGTAACATTTAGAATCGCTCCATTGACTGACGTTGACGCATCTGAAATGATTAAATCAGTAAAAGCATACAAATTGTTAGAAGGTGCTAGAGGTACAAAACCTGCACAAATGGAACAAATTCAAGAAACATTGTTGAGATTATCTCAATTGGTTACTGATTTCCCATTTGTTGATGAATTGGATATCAACCCATTGTTAATTTCTGAAAAAACAGGCGAAGGTATTGCTGTAGACGGTCGTATCAAAGTTCGTATTGAAGAAGCAATGGATAAACTAGGTGCTTGTACTTGCGGTACTTGTGCCGGTTGTTGCAAATAGTTTAAATTAATTAAACAAACAAAAGGCTCTTTTGAATTAAAGAGCCTTTTTGATATAAATAACAAAAATAAAGGTTTTTAATGAAAATAAATTCAATCAATCGCAAAATAAATTTTTCAAAAATATGCGAAAACAAAAAATCAAATCCCAAAAACACAGTCACGATATCGGGTTCTTCATCTGATTCTTCTCAATTAGAACCATATAATTACAATTGTTTAAAAGTAACTAAAGAACTTGTTTTGTCTGAGAAAAATATTTAACAGGCTGCGGTTCTTTTGGTATTTTGGGAAGTACATACAAAACAGCCTCAGAAAATTCAAAAATAAAAGAAGATAAACCTATTTAAAATCTTACAATAATTAAAAAACCTTTGTAGGGTGATGAAGATACAAAAATTTACAAAAAAACACAATCTTAAAAACTTCAGAGATGAAGGGATTCGAACCCTTGGCGGAGTATGACCCCCGCACAGACGTTCCAGGTCTGCACCTTAAACCACTCGGACACATCTCTAAAATTGCTATACTTAAATCATATCTAAACAAATACAAAATTTCAAGTCGTTTTAATTTATGAATAATTAATTTTTTGTTAACATATCCTATCTTTTTTAAAATTACTTATATTATAATAATATAAAACAATAAGAAGGAGGATATTACAATGATTAAACCTTTGGCAGACAGAATAGTAATTAAGGTTATTGACGATGTACAACAAACATCAGGCGGAATTTTTATTCCAGATAGTGCAAAAGAAAAACCACAAAAAGGCGAAGTTGTAGCTGTTGGCACAGGCAAAACCATGGATAATGGCGAAAAAGAACCAATGGAAGTAAAAGTTGGCGATGTTGTATTGTTTGCTAAATATTCAGGAACTGACGTAAAAGTTGACGATGTTGAATATAAAATAATATCAATCAAAGATGCTTTGGCTATCCTTGAGGCGTAAAAACACTATTAGTTTAGTTTTAGCTAAAAAGGCAAAAGTGTGTGATGTATTTGTTAGTTGTGATGAACAAATAACAAATACAAAAACCGTTCTAAATGACGTGGGACAAAGTCCCTCAGTCACTATCCTTGAGGCGTAAAACAAACTTCAATTTAAAATTAATTAGTTAACAGAAAGAAGGAATAAAATGGCTAAAAAAGTCGTATTTGATACAACTGCTAGAGAAGCCCTATTAAAAGGTGTTAATGCTGTAGCAGATGCAGTAAAAGTTACACTTGGACCAAAAGGTCGTAATGTTATTATTGAAAAAAAATTTGGTGCACCACAAATCGTAAATGACGGTGTTACAATTGCAAAAGAAATTGAATTGAAAGACGGTTTAGAAAACGCAGGTGCTCAATTATTGAAAGAAGTTTCATCTAAAACAAACGATGTTGCAGGCGATGGTACTACAACAGCAAGCGTTTTAGCACAAGCAATTTTCAAAGAAGGAATTAAAAACCTTACTGCCGGTGCAAACCCAATGGGTATCAAAAGAGGTATTTCAGAAGCAGTAAAAACAGCTCACGGTGAAATCAAAAAAATGTCTAAATCAGTAGATTCAAAAGAAATGAGAGCACAAGTTGCTGCAATTTCTGCAGGAAACGACAAATTCATCGGTAATTTAATTGCAGATTGTATGGAAGTTGTAGGAACAGACGGCGTTATCACTGTTGAAGAATCAAAAACTTTCGGTACAGACAAAAAAATCGTTGAAGGTATGCAATTTGACAAAGGTTATATTTCACCATACTTCATTACAGATGCTGAACGTATGGAAGCAGTTTTGGAAGATGCTTATGTACTTTGCGTAAACAAAAAAATCAACCTTATCGCTGACCTTGTTCCAATACTAGAACAAGTTGCTCGTGACGGAAAATCGTTGTTATTGATAGCAGAAGACGTTGAAGGCGAAGCATTAGCAACATTGGTTGTAAACACTATGAGAAAAGTTTTAAGATGCGTTGCCGTAAAAGCTCCTGGATTTGGTGATAGAAGAAAAGCAATGTTAGAAGATATCGCAATTCTTACCGGTGGTCAAATGTTTACTGAAGAACTTGGTATCAAATTAGAAAATATCACAGTTCAAATGTTAGGTAGAGCAAAACGTGTTACAGTTACAAAAGACGAAACTACAATCGTTGTTGATGATTCTACAAAACGTAATGTCGAAGAAAGAGTTGCTTTGATTAAAAAACAAATCGAAATGTCAGATTCTGAATACGACAAAGAAAAACTACAAGAACGTGTTGCAAAATTATCAGGCGGCGTTGCAGTAATCGAAGTAGGTGCGGCTTCTGAGGTAGAATTAAAAGAATCAAAATTAAGAATTGAAGATGCTTTGAATGCTACTCGTGCTGCTCAAGAAGAAGGCATAGTTCCGGGTGGTGGTGTTGCATTGTTAAGAGTTCAACAAGTACTAGAAAAAGAACTTCAAACAAGAACATTTAACAATGATGATGAAAAAACAGGCTTCAAAATTTTGACAGCAGCTCTAGATATTCCTGTTGTTGCAATCGCAAACAATGCAGGTGCTAAAGGTGAAGTTGTTGTTGATGAAGTTAGAAAACACGAAGGTGCTTATGGTTACGATGCTATGAACAACAAATATGTTGATATGTTTGAAGCTGGTATCGTTGACCCTGCAAAAGTTACTCGTTCTGCTCTAGAAAACGCAGCTTCAGTTGCTTCTATGTTGTTAACAACAGAAGCAGCAGTTGTAGAAATTCCTGAAGAAAAAGCTCCAGAAATGCCAATGGGCGGCATGGGTGGCGGAATGCCAGGCATGGGTATGATGTAATAAATATTGATTTTGATTTATTCAAAAAAATCATACTTTATATAAATAATATGGTTGGAGAACTTCTTGTTTTCTAGCCATATTATTTTTTATTCAGGCAAAACATATTCAAAATCAAACACTTTAAAGCCATTTTTTAGTTCTTTGACACCGTTAAATACAAATTTTGCCGTGGCTGGAATCCTTGTTTC